>DAOWFD010000347.1 GCA_030638185.1 Candidatus Aegiribacteria sp. | reverse complement strand
CTGAGAACTACAACATCACCTTCCCTTATTCTTGAGGGAGCGATCTCGATCCCTGTGGGAATGATGCCTATTCCAGCAGTATTAATATAAATACCGTCTCCCTTGCCTTTATCCACCACTTTCGTGTCTCCGGTAACTATCGATACACCCGTTTTCAAGGAAGCTTCGGCCATCGAAAGCACAACCCTCCAGAGTGTCTCTATAGAAAAACCTTCTTCTATGATGAAACCGGCACTGAGCCACCGGGCATCTGCTCCGCACATGGCCAGATCATTAACGGTTCCGTACACGGAAAGAGCACCGATATCACCGCCGGGAAAAAACAGCGGAGTAATGACATGCGAATCTGTCGAGAAGGCCAGTTTCCCTTCCACTACCTCGAAAACGGCACCATCATGCCTCGCATCAAGAATGGGATTCGAAAAAGCCTTCAGCATGATTCTGTCGATAAGCTCGTTCATCAGCCTTCCACCACCCCCGTGGGCCATAGTGATTTCAGGGTGATCTGAAAGGGGAATCGGGCATATCATTTCAGTTATTCTGCTGTCATTCATTGTTTGTCCTGGCCAGTCTGTAACGGTAGTAGGCTGCACAGGCTCCTTCCGAGGAGACCATGGGTGCTCCAAGGGGATGTACAGGGGTACATTCCCGTCCGAAGGCAACACATTCGAAAGGCCTTTTATTACCTCTTAGAACCTCACCGGAGATGCAGATCTCCGGTTCATCAACTTCATGACTGCTGACTTTGAATTTCTTTCCCGCATCGAACCTCGAGAACCGTTCCCTGAGCCTGAATCCGCTGCCCGGGATTCTGCCGATTCCCCGCCACTTCCGGTCTGTTACCTCGAATACGCTTCGCATAATTTCAATAGCAGCCCTGTTTCCTTCCCTGGAAACTGCCCGAAGGTACTGGTTCTCCACATCCACCCTGCCCTCTTCAAGCTGCTGAAGGCACATGTGAATACCCTCTAGAATATCAAGTGGTTCAAAACCGGTCACAACTATCGGAACACCATACTTCTCCGCTATCGGTTCGTATTCGGTATACCCCATCACGGTGCATACGTGTCCTGCAGCAAGAAATCCCTGGACAGCACAATCCTGGCTTGACAGAATAATCTCAATCGCGGGTGGAACCAGGACATGGGAAACAAGCATTGAGAAGTTATCCAGGGCAAGATGTTCAGCCTGAAGCACCGCAGCGGCAGTGACGGGGGCAGTGGTTTCGAAACCCACAGCGAAGAAAACAATCTCTTTTCCCGGATTACCGGCAGCCATGTGCACAGCGTCAACAGGGGAATAGACCATTCTCACATCTCCCCCGGATGCCTTGACCCCGAGAAGATCACTCCAGCTTCCCGGAACACGCAGCATATCACCGAATGAACAGAAAATAACGTTTTCAAGCCCAGCAATCGCAACTGCCTGATCGATGAGCTCGACGGGAGTTACACACACAGGACATCCCGGTCCGTGAATAAGGTTCACTGAATCGGGAAGAAGCTGATCAATGCCGTATTTGACAATAGTATGAGTCTGCCCGCCACAGACTTCCATTATACTCCATTCCCTTGTGACCAGCTTTCTGATAAGCGCTGCATATTTCAGCGCCGATTCTTTATCCCGGTATTCCGAAACGTACTTCAACCTTTTTCCACCACTTCTGCCCGGCCTGAGATACCGTCCGTATCCTCAAGCTCGATCCGGCCGAATTCGGAAATCTGTCTCAAGTAATCGAACACTTCATAGGCCTCTTCCTCGTTCAGTTTGTTCAAGGCAAAACCTGCATGTACTATCACCCAGTCACCTACCTTTGCGTCTTTAATGCCGGCAAGGATGACCTCCCTCAGTACACCTCCGAAATCGACCTTGCCTGTGAGGAAGATAGGATCATCGTTTCCCGATATCTCCTCGATCCTTCCAGGTACTCCCAAACACATTATTATACTCCTGTCATTACTCGGAATTCATCATAAGTGCTGCCATAACCTGCCCCGGAGCGATTCCTCCATCGTTTGGAGGAATGCTCCTGTGGATAAATGGTTCATAACACAAGTTTTCAAGTACATCCAGAACCCTCCGCAGAAGATAGACATTCTGAAAACAGCCGCCGCTGAGGACAACCTTTCTCTCTCCAATCGTTTCAGCAACTGCGGCAATCCCTTCCACAAGGGTATTGTGAAACTTCGCAGAAATGATGCCAGTATCCATTCCTTCTGAAGCATCCATGATAACACCTTTTATGAGGGGCGCCCAGTCGATGACCATGGGTTCCCCGGGAGGGCTGAGAACCTCAAGTGGATAGGATTTCTCAGTCATCTTATTCCCGATTGCGTGCTCAAGAGCCATCGCTGCCTGCCCCTCGAATTCTATAGTCTGATGAAGGTCAAGGATAGACGCAACCGCGTCAAACAGCCTTCCCACACTTGATGTAAGAGGGGAATTAAGCTTCGACGATATCATCCTTTTCATGACATCGGACTCCTCCCTGGAAAATGTGCCCGGGGGAAGAAGCTTCACCGGATCATCGTACAACTCCGAGAGAAGGCCGAGAGCAGATCTTCTGGGTTCCTTGACAGCTTTATCTCCGCCGGGCAGGCGGAAGCGCCTCAGGTGAGCTATCCTTTTCGCAGTTCCATCGGTAATATGAAAGAATTCACCCCCCCATACCGTACCATCAGAACCGTAACCGGTTCCATCCCAGGAAACACCGAGTAGAGGCGACTTGACTCCCCTGTCCAGCATGCAGGAATATACATGGGCAATGTGATGCTGAACCGGAATGCCCCTGATCTCTGATTCTCTTGCTTTTACAGATGAGATATAGTCCGGATGCATATCGTAAGCGATAATATCGGGATGCGCGTTGTACAGCGCTCCTATGCTGTTCCAGACCTCGCTGAAGGCCCTGAGTGCCTGTGGCGTGTCAAGATCCCCGATATGCTGGCTGATAAAGACGTTCCTCCCTATTGACAGGGCGAGGGTATTCTTCTGGTGCCCTCCAGTGGCGAAAACGGATGCAGATTCCTCCTCCATGCTTACAGGCAGCGGTGCATAACCCCTTGCCCTTCGCAGTACCATTTCCCTCTCCTTAAAAATCCTGACAATGGAATTATCTACATGACGGGCTATGGGACGGTTATGAACAAGGAGAAGATCCGCGATACCTTTCAGCCTTTCAAGTGCCTCCATTTCATCGGTACAGATGGGCTCATCACTGAGGTTTCCGCTTGTGGCAATTACAGGCTCTCCGATCTCCATCATGAGCAGAATGTGAAGAGGGGTATAGGGCAGCATAACTCCATATTCCGGGTTGGAAGGGGAAACAAGCTCCGAGATGGAAATGGAGGAATTCGGCTTATCGCGCTTTTTCAGGAGAACGATGGGAGACCGGGGTGCCTGAAGAACTTTCCTTTCCTCGGAGGATACCACACAGAATTCGGAGACCTGTAAAATCGATGGAAACATAAGCGCAAACGGCTTCATCCGCCTTCCCTTGCGGGAACGGAGTGTTCTAACAGCTTCATCTGAGCCGGCAAGGGTTATAAGATGGAAGCCGCCAAGCCCTTTAATCGCAAGGATCTTTCCTTCGAGTATCTCCGCCGAGGCTTTTCGGAGGGCATCATCCCTCTCAGCAAGCATTGTTCCATCAAGATTCCACAGCTCAAGATGAGGACCGCATTCAGGACAGGCATTAGGCTGGGCATGAAATCTTCTGTCAAGCGGATCCTCGTACTCCTTCCGGCATTCGCTGCACATTCTGAACCCGGACATTGTTGTAGAAGGCCTGTCGTACGGAATGGAATTGATTATTGAATATCTGGGGCCGCAGTTCGTGCAGTTCGTGAACGGATAGCGGTACCTCCTGTTGTCCGGGTCAAGTATCTCGAGCGTGCATTCCCCGCAGGTGGCCAAATCAGGAAGCACGAATGCCTCTATCTTTCCCACAGTGCTCTTTCGAATTTCAAAAGTCGCGAATCCTGCCGTATCAAGGTACTCACTGCGGATATCCTGTACGATGGATACTTGCGGCTTTTCTTTCTGAAGAGCTTCAGCGAACTGCGCAAGAACTTCGGTATCCCCATCCACTTCGACAACCACACCCTTTGATGTGTTGGATACCCAGCCTGCCAGATCAAAGCGACGGGCAAGACGGTATACGAAGGGTCTAAAACCTACCCCCTGAACCGCTCCGCTGATCTCAAGCCTTAGTCGTCGCATCCTAAATCTTCCGGAATAGAATCACCGTTATTGACATATCGAATAGAGGTTATATTCTACCATTCTGAAAGGATTTTAACCAGAATGGTTCCTCCTGACGTGAATGGCTGCCTATTATGCATGAACTCTCTCTTGCCCATGATATGACCAGGATCATCGGTAATGTCCTTGGCCGGAAAGTGCCCCTGGATCGTGTTAATGTTACTATCGGACCCCTTTCGGGAATCAGCCCTGAATCTCTGAGATTCTGCTTCACCGAAATTGCGAAGATTGAAGGGTTCGGAGAACCGGAACTGGTAATAAACCTTACCAAAGCAAAGATTATCTGTCTTGAATGCAGTACTGAATACGAAGCAAAAGATTTCTATCAGGGCTGCCCAGATTGTGGCTCAATAAGCAGGAGAATTCTCTCAGGCAGGGAGTTCACTGTGGACAGCGTTGAACTCGAGGAAGGTAATGATTAATATGTGTGATGACACAGTTGAAAAGAAAGTGGATATAACAACATCTGTCATGAGCAGGAACGACCGCTTCGCAGCTTCGAACAGGAAACTGCTCAGTGAAAAAGGCATCTATGCATTGAATCTCATCAGCTCACCCGGCGCCGGTAAAACCGCAGTACTGGAATCCATGGCCCGTTTCTTCGGCTGCAGAATGGCTGTAATAGAAGGTGATATACAGACGCGAAGGGACGCTGAAAGGATAGAGAAGGCTGGTTGCCAGGCCTGGCAGATAGAAACGGGAGGTGCCTGCCATCTTGATGCCCACGCTGTCAATCACGCATTGGACCACATGGACCTTGATCCTGAAGAACTTGAGTTACTGGCGATTGAGAACGTGGGGAATCTTATCTGCCCAAGCGGTTACGACCTTGGCGAAGATATGAGAATCGGTCTTCTTTCGGTTCCCGAAGGTGATGACAAGATCCTCAAGTACCCCAGCCTCTTCTGCAGTATCAACGTACTGCTGATTAACAAGATGGATCTTATCCCTCACCTTGATTTTGATGTGGACAGGACTATCGAGGAATGCAGAAGTCTTAATCCGGATGTCCTGGTATTCACCGCCTCGGCGAAAACCGGTGAAGGTATCGAGGAGTTTTGCAATTTCGTAGAATCCAGCTTCAGTTAACATCCTTGAACCGGATATAGATTAATCACAGATCTTCTAGCAGGCTGATTACGCCTTTGCCGCCGCATCACATCACATATATCATCAAGAATCTTATTTGACATAGCTTTTTTTCCATTTTATTGTATTTTTCATTATTAGTAATGAATATGCTATCCTCATATTTAAAGCAAGCACATTTGCTTGTTTTTATGTTCAATATCAGGATATCAGGCATAATTGCCTTATACGTAAATGTTCTGCAGGAAAAGGAATTGACAAATGTATATGATGATAGTATACATCTAACATGGTAAAACCTCGTGATCGCGTGAAGGATTGTACGGGTTTCGAATGGGATGAGGGCAATGCCACGAAGAATTGGGAGAAACACGATG
>DAOWFD010000194.1 GCA_030638185.1 Candidatus Aegiribacteria sp. | reverse complement strand
ATCCAGTTTCTCCTGGCGCGCCATTGTGGTAAGATCCCTGGTGTATTTCTCCAGGGCTTTGTAACTGTCTTCGGCTGATTCAGAACTGATCCTGGAAGACCCTCTTACGGAAGCCATAGCCTCCAGGAAAGCCTTTTCCGTGACTCCCTTTGAATGGAGCATGTCCGCGACCCTTCCTCCGGAACCAAGCAGCCCCAGGAAAAGGTGTTCTCTGGCTACGTATTCGTCCTTCATTTTTGCGGCGAACTTCTCCGCTGCTCCCAGTATCCTTGTCAGATTCGCGGACATCCTTGGTTCGGAACCGCCCTTGGTTCTGGGCAGTGAACTCAGCATTCCTGCAATCTCGTCTCTTATCGACCGCTGATTCAGTTCAAGGCTGTTAAGGACTCCGCTTATTACACTATCCTGGTCATCAAGCAGCACTGCTGCGAGATGAACGGGAGCTATTTCCGGATTACCGGCTTCAATCGCTATTCTACCAGACTCCTGAATGGCTTCCCTTGATTTTATAGTAAACTTCTCAAAGTTCATCGATTACCTCCTGTTGCTACAATAGAAGCATATATCCTGCCAGGCAACCTTTGAAACTTTGGGGCCCCTAATGCAGCTTTACTGTATTAACAACAGGTTGTAGTTTCTCCTTGCTGGGAAGTTGAATCATTCACATAAAAGGGGGGAATATACATGGTAAAAACTGGAGTTATCGGACTAGGTTACTGGGGTCCTAATCTGTTAAGAAATATTTATGGTAATAAGCGCAGCGTTGATCTTGTAATGTGTGATTCGGATCCTGCCCGTCTTGAGAGAATGAAATTAAGATACCCTGATGTGAGTTACACATCGGATTACCGGAACTTGCTGAATGACAGCAATCTTGATGCCGTTGTAATCGCTACGGATGTCTCTTCACACTATCCGCTCGCTAAAGAGGCTCTACTCGCAGGAAAACATGTATTCGTTGAAAAACCCTTCGCCGCCAGCATCTCGGAGGCTGAGGAACTTGTCGACCTCGGCAAGAGCAATGGTCTCGTTACAATGGTGGGACATACGTTCATGTTTTCACCTCCTGTTATCAAGACAAAGGAGATTATCGACAGTGGTGAACTTGGCGACATTCACTTCATTACATCGAACCGGGTGAACCTGGGGCTTCACCAGAAAGATGTTTCCGTGATATGGGATCTCGCCCCGCATGATTTTTCCATGCTGTTCTACTGGCTCGGGGAGGAACCTTCCAGAGTGAGTGCATTCGGTCATGCCTACGTTCTTGACGGGATCCCGGATGTGGCTTTTATCAACCTCGCTTTCCCGAGCGGCGCCATCGCCAACGTACAGGTCGCCTGGCTTGCACCATCAAAACTCAGGAGAACGGTAATCGTCGGAAGCAGGAAAATGCTTGTCTACGATGATACCGAACCAATTGAGAAGATAAAGGTTTACGACAAGGGCGTTGATGTTATCGAACCTGAAAGCTTCGGTGAATACCAGCTCACCTATAGAACGGGGGATATCGTTTCTCCAAAGCTTCCAGCGGGAGAACCCCTTGCAGCGGAGATGGAGGAATTCCTGAACTGCGTAGAAACCGGGAACAACCCAAGATCATCCGGTATGGAAGGTCTGGCTGTTGTGAGGGCTCTTGAACTGGCAGATGCCAGTCTGAAGAAGGCGAACTAAAGGGGGTAACTGCTGTCCATGGATTCTGCGGTACAGCTGAGTACGGAGGATCTCTATATAACCGGGAAATCGGGTGAACCTCTTGAACTGGCAGTTCTTGCTGGATCTATGGTAGTTCTGCTTGGTGATGATAAAACCATAGCCCCGGATCTTGCACTTATTCTCGCCGGGAGAAAATCTCCTGCTTCCGGAAAGATTTATCTCGGAGATGATAACCTGGATGTTAGAAGTCATAATGCAAGGGGGAGGGTTGAATACGTTTCTTGCGACTTCTCCTGTCCAGAGGGAATGACTGTATCAGGACACCTCTCCCTTGCATCTGCAGCGGCAGGCTACAGCCGAAAGGATACCAGGGAAATCCTTTCCCAGCTGTACAACTGGTGTTCGCTTGAGAGTTACATGGATGAAAAGGTGAATGAGCTTTCTCCTGACAACCGGTATCTTGTCGCCTTTGCTGCAGCATGCCTGCCGGTTCCCGATGTTTTTGTATTGCAGGGGCCTTTTTCGTACAGACTGCATTCCCTCCTAGAAGACCTCTGTCAGGAAGGGTGCGCAGTCATCGCATCCCTTCCCGAAATACAGTACATACCTCAAACGACCGAAAGAATCGCTGTCTGCGACTCCGATGATGTAAGACGAATCGTAAGGCTTCAGGAACTGTCGGATGCCTGTTCTATTCTTATGCGGCTCCGGGTCAGATTTTTTCCTGCCCTGCCCAGAGCCGTGATGGAAAGCCTGCCTGGAGCGAAGGATATTCTAGCAATACATGGTGGTTACGAATTTCACCATCCTGGGCTCTCTGCTGCCGTAGCAAACCTGGTCAACCTTGCCAGGGCCAATTCAAGACAGATAGCCGGGCTTGAGGTAAAACCACCATCGAACTCTGAATTGGTGAAATACTTCACAGCTGATGATGAACCTGGAGAGGCGGATCTTTTTTGCGGAGAAGACCTGGATTTCTGAGAATATGGATCGCTGTGTTCCGGTACATGTCGGAATGGGCTATGGGTCGACAGGTTTTCATATGGATTCTGCTAGCCGCTCCCATCATCGCATGGATACTCCCCGGACAGACTGCTGTCCCGTTTCTGCCACTTGTGATATCCTGCATTACGTACTGCGTACCTGCAGCATTCCTTGCAGGATGGCGCTGCTCGAAGTCAAGAAACAGCCTTGCGGATATCCTGTTTCAGACAAAAGCCGGGAAGTACTCATTAATACTTCCGGAGATTCTGCTTCCAATTATTGCAGGTACGCTGCCCGCGCTGGGGCTGGCTGCCCTCTGGACAGCAGGGAGGGGTGGTTTCCCATGGCAGCTGTGGGTCGTTATTCCCTTTGCTTCAATGACCGCTGTTTCAGTAACGGTTCTTCTGGAGAAATACCTGAAACAGACGGGATATATACTTAACCTTCTGGCTTTCATGGCCCAGGCATCCGCTGCGTCATGGGTCCTCTCCCCTGTTTTCCAGCTCATGATCCCTCACGGATACGTTCTGTGGACCTTGAGATGGGTAGATGGCAGCGGAGCAGCTTTTCATGGAGATATTTATGTTTTCTTCGCGGTGCTTCAGGGAATCGGACTGATACTCCTCACAGTTAAAGTACTATCAGATTCCGGAAAAAACAATTCAGATTAACGCCGTCTTTCCTACCAAGACCAAAATTGTGAGTCAATGCGGGTCTTAGATAAAATGACCACTGGATATATCTCTCAGATTACTGATCAACAATAATTAATCAATCATGCTCACAAGTTATCACATCATTTGAACTATCAATCCATGTGTAGCGATTTATTAGCTGATTAGTAGTTAATCAACAACTCTCATGCCGACTTCTTATTTCTTTTAACCAAGTTGCAGGGCGGTCATTCCCGAGCTTTAAATACTCACTCACAACTTCTTTTGCTCTACGTAAACCTTCATGACCTTCAGATACTAAATTGAATAATATTTGGCGTATAACCTCTTCTGGATAATCTGTCGAGGAACCTTCTAACATTTTCATCCAGATAACATACGCCTCAAATGGTTGCTCTTCACTTAGCTTCGCAATACTTTTAAGTAATTCATCAGCATTATACGCCTCGTCTGCATAAGGTGCAATCTTATGTAGCAAATCTCGCTTCTCATCATCAATCTGGTCAATAAATGTAGCCCAATGGCACAATTGAGATGCTATTCTTTTGCTTTCCTTGGTAGAAAGGTCAATAGTATCAAGTATTTTTATCCAGAGTTCAAACACTTTTTCCTGAATAGTTTTATCATACTCTTCTCGTAAGCTACATATAAACCAAATTAAATGTTTCAGTTCTTCATAGTCGTTTCTCACTATAAGAGTATTAATCAGACTATTATCATCAGAATAGCTCTCAAAGTCATT
>DAOWFD010000130.1 GCA_030638185.1 Candidatus Aegiribacteria sp. | reverse complement strand
CGGGGAAATATTCTATTCGGTTGGAATATTCGAGGATATCTCCGAAATTACAGTAATGAACGAAAATCACAAAAACTGCCTGGAAATGGTAAAGAAAACAAACCAGCTGACCGCTGCACTCCTTTCCGGTAGAACTTTCAGTGCTGCTGAAATCGCTGAAAAATTGCGTGATTGCATAGATGCTGATGCTGTAGCAATCTATCTGTCTGATCCCCTCTCGGACAGCAGGCTTTCGGGATGCACATCCGGCTGGCCGAATGATGTACCCGAAACCTTTCTAGAATTGAGGCTGGCTCCAGTACTGGTGGAGTCCAATACCGGGTACAGGATCACCGGGGATGATATGGGAGCTCTTGATTCCTGGTTCAGCAGCTGTCTTGTTTTTCCTCTAGAATCGGATAAAAAGACCTATGGGTATATTATTGTAGCGGACACGAGAAATGATTTATCAACTGAGGTGTTTCTCCTCGCTGATATCTCAGCCAAAGCGGTCAAGGTATATCTCAGCGCTAGTGAGTACGAGACTGAGATAGAGCACCTGGATCTTCTGATCAGCAGACAGAGAAAGCTTGCAGGTGCCGTGATCGATTCACTTGATGTGCCTGTTGCCATTTTCAGGATCGACTGGTCGGTTATTCATTGGAATAAACCCATGGAGGAACTGACCGGTGTTTCCTACGATCTTGCTACAGGCAGGCCTGAGCTTGCTGCCAGTATCCTTTTCAATGGTATAGGAGGGATCAGCGCAGCCCAGAGATTTATCAGGAACGGAGCTTCCGAATTCCCCGAATCCTGGGAAGTCGAGAATCAGGATGGAGAAACTACCAGGTGTACGTGGCGCCTGCTTAGAACAGAATCGGTCGAGGGTAGAAATCTTGAACCGGTTATAATCGTGGCCGGCGTTCAATCCGATGATGTATTCAGTATCAATGCAGCCAAAAAGGCAGCCAAGACATATTCCGCTCTGAGCCGAGGGACATCGGCCCTGTTATCAGCTTCGGACCGGATCAGGGTTAAGGAGGCTGCGGCAGCTGCGATGCTCGAAATCTCCGGAGCATCCAGGGTTACGCTGAAGATCCGAGGAATCAATCCTGCTACCCGAACATCCTACGATCAGAAAACAGATGCGGTTTCTTCACACCAATGGACAATTCCACTGGAAACCGATACAGAGATAATCGGGGAATGCCTGTTTCACGGCGGAAGAGAATACTCCATCTTGCAGGATTTTGCCTGTAATGTTGCCAGAACCTGTGTTGAACTTGAAAAATCAGCTATAGGAAGACGATTAGCTTTTCTCTCAGAGAGGGCAGCTGGCAAGTTTCTTATTACCAATAGTAGCGGAAGGATACTCCTGTCCACCTGGATGGATGTAACCGACGGAGTTGTTTCCAACCGGACAGTCTACGATATGTTCTCGGGTACCGAATGGTCGTATCTTGATGCATCAATTTCGGGTATCCTGAAAAAGGGCAGGCTGAATATGAGGCTCAAGACCGACAGCGGTGAGCATGTACAGATGGTTGCCGTAGCACTTGATGGACATGTTGGAGAATCACTTATCATATGGTGGCCGGTTTCCGACCCGTCATATACAAAGCGTCTCAAACAAATGGAATCAGCTGAAGATTCGGGAACCGCATTGAGAGATATGCTGGACAGCCTTCTGGAATCTATCAGCAGAGGTTTCGTGCGCGTAAAGGAGGTTCTTAACCCCGACCATCCTGTAGCGGCTGTTCTGACTACCGCGAAGTACGCCTTTGAGGGTATGGACAAGGGTTGCCTCTACCTCCAACTGATCCAGATGTCTTTGAATGCGATCCCTGACAGGGTCAATACTGAATTCTATCTTGATAAGGTCATTTCCTCCTTTATTGAAGCCGGCATGCTCTCTCCGGATATTTCCATATCAGGCGGACTCTACGATATATCTGGAAATATCGATCTCATGCAGCAGATCACCGTTCAACTCTGCAGCATCGTATGCCCTGAAACCGCACCAGCCTTCAGAGTATCGATCATCAGGAAAAAGAACCTTGAGTATACCGGAGACCTGTACAGGGGAGCGGAGCAATATGTAAGGATTGAAATCCGGAAGACTGATGGGAGCATCTTGAAGAATGTTCCTGTACAATTGTGCGATCTAACTGCACTGGAAGACTATTCGGCTGGGATTCCCCCAGCCTCGGAGATTTCTCTGCTGTGCCTTATACTGCAGCTCACCGGGGGTACGCTCCGCAGGGACGAAGAAAACAGCTCACTGTATATACTCTTTCCCTGTATAGATTAACATTGACTGTTGATCTACCTGTTCCATCAAGGTAACTCATTCGAAGTGTTATACGTTCCCTGGGATAAAGCATCCTCTTTAAAGATGAATACCGGGTAGCCTCTACTTTACCTCGGTCGTTTTTCTGGTCATACTACCGGTTCGTGAACCTCGGCAGTTGTTTTATCTGGAGGAAAATCTTGGATCCCTACGATTTCAGGAAATTGGAAGAAAAATGGAAGCCTGTCTGGGACAGGATGGGACTTTACAGGACCGGTGCGGAACCTGACAAAGAGCCCTTCTACTGTCTTGACTATTTCCCATATCCCTCGGGAGCAGGATTGTCT
>DAOWFD010000214.1 GCA_030638185.1 Candidatus Aegiribacteria sp. | reverse complement strand
GAAAGAAGCACCAAGCTGAGCTTGGCGCACTAACGCTCTGCATAACCAGAACAGAAGTCTATCAATTAATTATCTCGCATCTGTTTCTGGTTTATGCAGTTGTTGGGGCTAGAGTGTTTCCAGCCCTATGTGCTTCGCCATCAAATCGAAATCGGAATCATGGTGGACGATCTGGAGCCCATTCTCGGCGCAGAACGTTCCGATCAGAACATCGATCGTCTTTCGAACAGTGACCCCTTTCGATCTGAGGAGTCGGTAGTTTGCTGCCGACTTCTCTGCAATACTGAACCCAACCATGTTGAATTGCGGCAGGGACAGAAGAAGTGAGGAGACCTGGCTTCGTTCGCGAGTTGAGCGGATTCCCTGCATGACTTCGCAATACACGAGGTCTCCGATCCCTACCAGGTCCTGCTCAAGGCATTGATCAACCTTCTTCACCACGCGAGGAATTCCATCCTTGAGATACTCAATCCAGGCCGATGTATCGACGATGACCATCTCAATCCTTTCTCATTTCCTCAAGATCACCTTCCCAGGTGATTTTACCCTTGAGCTGGCGAAGTTTTTTCTGGCTATTAATTTGGACAAGAAGCCGCAACCCCAACTCAATGGTAGCCTTCTTAGTGCGACAGCCGCTTGAGCGAAGGGCTCGGTTCATGAGCTTGTCATCTATGACAACATTAGTTCTCATCATACACCTCCATCGTGTGTATTGATGATACACATTAGTTCGAGTGGTGTCAATCCCCAACAATTATTATACCGACTCTTCTAAACTCAGTAAAATTTCATTATCTGGAGATGTATTGGTCTTTTACCCCAGTCAATGGGTACTCTCTTGACATAAAAATAAACATATGTACACTATAACATGGAATTCCCTTGGGTTAACGGAAGCTGTTAAAGTGGGAGGTTTTGAGATGAAGGAGTATTTAAAACTATATGAGGGCGACTTAATCGGGAAGGACTTAGTGAGGCTGAATCAGGTTCCGTACATGGTATGGTGGGTGAAACATTTTCTTTCAGTGGGACAGCCTGAAGAAGCAATGTATGCGGATATTCTGGAAAAGGAAGGCAGGAATGAACTGGAGAGAAATATAACCTGGAGTGACAGACTCATACTAAGGGCTTAGATTATCGTGATTGCTGAAGAATGTCATGGAGGTTTCCTTAATGTATCCTGTACTGTTCAAAATCGGTTCCCTTCCAATCAATAGCTACGGGCTCATGCTTGCTGTATCCTTCGTTCTGGGGCTATGGCTTGCGGCCAGGAGAGGAGAGGCTGCAGGCGTACAGAGAAACGATATTTACGATCTCGGTATACGCTTAATGATAGCCGCGATTGTAGGCTCACGTCTTTTCTATGTCTTTACACATGTTCCCGAATTTCAGGGACACTGGTTTGACGTAATTACCATATGGAAGGGGCTATACGGCCTGAGTATGCTTGGCGGCGTAATCCTCGCGGTAGCAGTCGGGTTCTATACCGTTTGGAGGAAGAAACTCCCCGTATGGGAACTTGCCGATGCGGTTATTCCATCCTTTGCGCTTGGAATCTTCGTAACAAGAATAGGATGTTTCTTCAACGGATGCTGTTTCGGTTCCGAAACATCATGTTCCCTGGGAGTTGCTTTTCCCGATTTGGCGATGCCCTACTGCAATACCGGGATGATACCGGGTACTCATATTCATCCTACTCAGCTGTACAGCTCTCTGGCAGGGCTGTTCATGATAATCGTCCTGCTCTGTGCAGATCGCCGAAGGCATTTTCCGGGTTTCATATTCGCTTTCTTCATAGGATTGTACGGAGTCACAAGGTTCGGCATAGAGGAGTTCCGGTATTTCGATCATGAACCGAATATGCTTTTCGGGTTCAGTTCCATCGCAGGAAGGTCCGGAATAACCGACAACCAGCTTATCAGCCTGATCATGCTTGTTTACTCCATTCTGCTTGGTATATGGCTATATCTCCGCTATCGAAGAATCTACTCGACCTCTTCCTGAAGGAAGTCTGCCCGGCATGTGGCTCCAGGCTGGATGACAGTGAACTACTGTGCCCCTGGTGTGAGCTCCGGATAGACCGCTGCAGCGAGATTCACTGGAGTAGCACAGGTACTTCTTTAAGAGATCCTTCTGACTATCTGGAAACTGGTATGACGGGTGTCCCTGTTTATTCATCGGTTATGTACAGAGGTCTTCCAGGGGAGATCGTTGTCAGGCTGAAATTCAACAGTGAGAAGCACCTGGCCGCAGCGGCTGCAGGTATGATTATGCGCTATTCGATGAAGCTTCCAGTTCCGGGTGATATCCTTGTACCTATTCCGGCGGGAAGAAAAAGAAAGAGGGAGCGGGGGTACAACCAGGCCGCTCTGATTGCTGTAAAACTGGCATCCTTGTCCGGTTGCAGAAGCCTTGATATTCTTACAAGGGATGACAGCCCGTCGCAGGTGGGCTTATCTCCATCTCTGAGAAGACAGAACGTCGCCGGTATCTTTCACTTGAAAGACCGGTGCAGGATACCCGACGGAGCGGATGTCTGGCTTGTGGATGATGTGGCAACAACCTGCAGCACCATTGACAGCGCTGCCGGAGTGCTTCTGGATTCAGGAGCCCTGCTCGTTTGGGGGCTCACTCTGACCTACCGAAAAAGGACGAGTGATAGTATTGTTCATCGATGAATTACGTGTTCAGCGGAGGGAGCTGATGTGGCTGAAGAACTGACTTTCAATGTGAAAGATATCCCTGCGTGCGCGAGGTACGGTTTCAGCGCAAGGAAGATCTGGATATTCTTTAAAACACTTGTTCTCTCCTGGGTCATATGGGACTTCTTCGTATACCTGGGTTTTTTTGCCGCCGGTTGCGATCTTGCGGCCAGATGGAGTCAGAGCCGCCTTCTTCCCCTTCCCGGATCCCTGTTCTGGATGGACCCCATACCGGTTATTCTCCTTGCTGTTGGTGTCGTGCTGATAATCTATGTGCTTATGCGCGGATCGTTAATGGTATCGAAGATGACATTCCAGCAGATCCGGGGAGATGATTTCTTTTCATCTTCCGATGCGGCTACCTTTGCGAAGGGGCATGCAATGCCCCTGATCTCGATTCCCGCGGTGCTTGCCGTGACTCTCCTCTTCATTTACGGCACCGGTGCTCTGACTGGTCTGATATCCAGGATCCCTGCTGTCGGCCCTGTTGCCGCTTCGCTGCTTTCAGTACCTCTCTGGGGAGTCATGTTGCTTGGAGTACTGACTTTACTTGCACTAATCCTGTCCCTGGAGCTTTTACCCGCTGTTGTAGCCTGCACAGGGGGCGACTCCTTTGAATCGATCTTCGAAGTTTTCTCAACACTTACATCCCAGTCCTGGCGGTTGTGTCTTTACTGGCTGCTTTCGATTCTGATTATCATACTGGGAGGAGCAGTCTTCCTGTTCCTTTCATCCGTTGCCGTAAGCTTTCTCTCTCTTTCGGTTTCTGCCGGTGCGGAAGATGCCGGTCTGATTGCGGCTTTTACATCGGGCCCGCAGTTGCTGGCTCCCGAGGCTCTTCCCTTTTTCTCCGGGCTATTGGGACAACAGGGAGACATCCAGGCTTGGTCAGGTCTTCCCGGCATTCTGGCAGGTATTTCCGGAACTGCCATATTCCTGATAATTATATCGTATTTCCTTTCCAGTTGCTCGTCAGCCTGGACCCTGATCTATGTTGTACTGAAATACAGAAAAGACGGAGAGAACCTGATGGACAGGGCTGACCAGGAAGAACAGCGGGAGTTTGACCGCATGTATGGAGATTCCGGAAAAGAATCCGAAGAGTGATGAAATTAAGGAAAACGGACCTGTCAGAATGAGCACATCTGTCGATTTTGTTCATTTGCACCTGCATTCGGAATACAGCCTTCTTGATGGTGCCATCAGATTTGACCGCCTGGCTGAGTATCTTGCCGAAAACGGAATGAATTCCGTTGCGGTAACCGATCACGGCTGTCTTTTCGGCGCGGTTCAGTTTTTTGACAGGATGGAGGAAAGAGATATTCATCCCGTTCTGGGAATGGAAGCCTACCTTGCGTATCCATCCATGACCGACAGAAGCAGAAGCAGCAAAAGATATCACCTTACACTTATAGCAAGGAATGACACTGGATACCACAACCTTTCCAGGCTTTCATCAGCCGGCTATATCGATGGTTTCTACTACAAGCCCAGAATAGACAGAGAGCTTCTGGCTGAGCACAGCGAAGGTCTTATGATAGGTTCCGCGTGTCTTCAGGGAGAAGTTGCTCAGCATCTCCTTGCGGGCCGAAGAAAGAAAGCAGTTGATGCGGTACGCTTCTACCAGGAAATTGTCGGCAGGGATAACTTCTTTATCGAGCTCATGGACCACGGACTGAATGATGAGAAGATCGTTCTGCCCCTGCTTGCCGAACTTGCAAAAGAAACAGAGACACCTGTGGCGGCAACCAATGACGCTCATTACCTGAGGAAATCGGATCACGAAGCCCACGAGGTGCTCCTGTGTATCCAGACGGGAAAAACCCTGGATGACCCTGGCCGGATGCGTTTTGAAACCTCTGAGTTTTACGTGAAAACGCCCCTAGAGATGCAGAAGCTCTTCGGCTGGATCCCTGAGGCCGTCACAAATACGGTGAGACTTGCTGAGAAATGCGATTTCGTACTGACTCAGGGAGACTTTCTGCATCCAGAGTTTCCCCTTCCCGAGGGGGAGCACAACACGCAGGAATATCTGAGGAAGTTATCCTACGAGGGACTGAGCAATCGTCTTGAAAGAAAGCCTGAAAGCAATGAAATGGAAAGGCTCGATCATGAACTGGGGATCATCGGGAACATGGGCTTTCCGGGATACTTCCTTATTGTGTCGGAATTTATGAGGTGGGCAAGGTCCAACGACATACCAGTAGGGCCAGGAAGAGGTTCCACGGCAGGTAGCCTTGTTTCCTATGCGGTTGATATCACCGATATAAACCCTCTGGATTACGATCTGAGTTTTGAACGGTTCCTCAATCCCGCGAGAAAGGAAATGCCCGATATCGATCTTGATGTCTGCTGTGAACGCCGGGGTGAGATCATCGACCACATCATTGAAATGTACGGCAGGGAGAATGTCTGCCAGCTGATAACCTTCAGCAGGATCAGAAACAGGTCAGTTGTTCGCGATGTGGCAAGGGTCATGGGGATGAGCGTGTCGGAGGGGGATGTCCTGGCGAAGCTGGTGGCATCGGCTCCGGACCCGAACGCACCACTTCCCGAAGTTGTTAACAGCGTACCGGAACTTTCCCG
>DAOWFD010000303.1 GCA_030638185.1 Candidatus Aegiribacteria sp. | reverse complement strand
CGATCGATACGTCGTAATCGGCGTATTTGGGAGCTGAACCATGAGTGGGTTCGAATAGCGCGACTTCATCACCGATGTTCGCGCTGCAGGCGAAACCCAGTCCGCCTACCAGCCCTGCGAAGCCATCGGAAACTATGTCACCGAACATGTTGCCTGAAACGAGCACGCCGTAATCTTCGGGGTTCTTCGTAAGCCACATCATCTGTGCGTCAATGTTGGTTTCCCAGAGGTCGATATTCGGGAAATCCTTCGAAATATTTCTTCCCTCTTCACGCATCATTCCGCTGGTTTCACGGATAACGTTTGGTTTTTCACAGATCGTGACACTCTTGTATCCGAATTTGTCAGCGTACTCGAAAGCACTTCTGAGAATCCTTCTGCACGCATTTCTTGAGAATATTCTTGTCGAAACGGCAAGGTCTTCCTTTGGGACATCCGCGAAATTCTTTCTGAATTTCGGATGCGTCATAAGTGTTTCATACACATCATCCGGTGGATTCGTCCACTCGACACCGCCGTAGAGCCCTTCTGTGTTCTGACGGAATATCACCGCGTCAACGAGAGGTTCCTCGATCGTTCCTCCGGGTCCTCTGCGGATGAAATTGAGCGGATTGCCCTTGAAAGCCTTACACGGACGTGTGCAGATGTCCAGATCGAAGTGCTGGCGCATTGCGACGATAGGACTGTAGTAAACCAGACCTTTTCCCCTGAGTGCAGGATCCAGATCGGCATCAGCTTTATCCTTTGGTTTGGATGTAATCGCTCCGAAAAGAGCTATCCTGTGCTTCTCAAGCAGGTCTATCGTCCTGTCCGGAAGCGGATTGCCTTCCTTCTTCCAGAATTCCCAACCTATATCGGCATGAACGTATTCAGCTTCAAATCCGGCAGCATCCAACACTTTCAGAGCTTCATCAAGTACTGCGCCTCCAATGCCGTCCCCGGGCATGGTCACAACAGTCCTTTTCATTCAACTCTCCCTTCGGTTGTCAATTGAGCGAAATTGGTCTCCAGTTCAACGTTCGGCAAAAATACTCTGAATATCCGATCCGGCAAACCCCCATTTAAATCAGATCCATGATTGTTTCCGCCGCTGCTTCAAGCTGTCTGTCGATATTCAGACCGGCGTCAGCGGGTTGCTCCTGTACGCGAATGTCGGGCTCTACACCGGTATTTTCCAGGTTTTCCCCTGTGAGAGTATACCATCCCGTAGCTGGAATCCTGAACGATGTTCCATCGACAAGGTATACATCAGATGTTCCTATGACGGCGCCGTATGTTTCCTCGCCCACTACAGGACCAAGACCGAGTTCCTTCCAGCCGCCTGGGAATATCTCTGCATCAGAGTAGCATCTTTCATTTATCAACAGCACAAGCGGTTTCTGCCATATACCAAGGGGTTCAAATGCAATATTTCCGTGTCTATCGCGTGAAAACATGTAAGGCGGGCGTCCCAGTTCTCGAATGATCTCATCGTGAGTACTGCCTCCACCGTTATATCGGATGTCTATTATCATTCCATCGCGGTTCATGCCTTCGGCGAACAGATCGACCAGGAAATCAGCGACGCTTCTGTTGTTCATGGATGGAATATGCAGATATCCAACTCTTCCATCGGTAAGCCTTGCTACTTCTCTTCTGTTTCTCTCGATCCATTCGTCATACAGGAGATCTTCGATTCTCCAGATGGAAACCGGTTCAATGTCTATATCCAGTGCCGCATTGTTTCTGAGGAAATGAAATCCTGTCTCCCTGCCATTCCTCTGAAGAAGTGCCCTGTAGAGATTATCGTCTGCTCCCACAGGGATTCCATGGATTGAGATAATGATATCACCCGGCAGAAGAAGGGAACCATCCAGATCGGCAGGAGAATACGGTATTACGCTATCCACACGGATTCCATTGCCGGTCCAGTTATAATCAGGGATAATTCCAACCGAACCTGATCTGGGAGAGGAATCAAAATACCAGGATCCGGATATTCCAAGATGCGATGCGGAGAGTTCTCCGAGCATCCTTCTAACAACATCATTGAAATCCTCGCTGATAATGCTTGATACGGCCCTTTCGCGGTATTTCATTCGCATTGCATCCCAGTCAACCTGATGCATGTCAGGATCGTAGAAGTTATCTCTGAGAAGTCTCCACGCTTCATCGAATTTCTGCGCCTGAACCAAAGGTATCGAACGCCATACCGGCATTCTCCATCCAAATACTCCTCCAGCAGCACCATTAACTGAAGTCGACCTGACTATGCCGCCTATGGCGATATAGTAGATCTCTTCATCACGGGTAACCAGAATGTCCTCGGGGGCTTCGCCTGACCATGTTATCCTCGAAAGTGACTCACCTTTCCAGTCAACTGTCCAGAGATCCATTCTATCGTTACTGTCCCATGCTGGAAAGGCAATTAATCTGCCGTCCGGTGAAGCTCCGTAGAAATCGTAGTATCCTTTAACCGTGCATAGAGTTTCTGTTCTTCTCTGGAGACTCTCCCACTCGATTTCCACTGCAATACGGTGATCGTCGAGAAGATCTTCCCGCTCTTCGCTGTCACAGTCCCAGTCCTCTCTTGTCAGCCAGATCTGCTTTATCATGTAGTTTCCATCATCGGTCCTGCTTGCGTACAGTATTCTGCGGCCGTCTTCAGGCCAAAAAGGCTGGAAATCGTCGTTCGGATGCCGGCTGATATTAAACGGCTCACCTCCACGGGAAGATACAATGAATATTTCCTCCCTGTGTGCGAGTACAGGCACACTGAAGGCAAGCCACATCCCGTCGGGTGACCAGGAGTGGTGAATGATCTCAGAGGTTCCGCAAAGTGTAATATCCTGTTCAGTCCGGATATCAATCACGTGGAGTCTTCCCGTACCATCGAGATATGAGATTCGACCGCCCTCGGGTGACCAGACCGGCCTGGTGGCCACATCAGAGGAAGTTGAAAGGATATGAATTTCCGGAAATGCCGAATCAATCAGGATAGTATCCTGCAGTTCAGCATTCGCGAGTGCCAGTTCAACTATACCTTCGTGCTCGAGAGTAAAGGCCAGAGTCATCCCATCGGGGCTCCACGAAGGGTCCCTGGCTCTGGACGAACCGGAATAAATCTCAATGATGTCTTCAATGTTTTCATCGAAAATACGTCCTGCGAACATATCACCCATTCCCACCACAGCCATCTGAATACCAGACGAGTCAACATCAAAACAGTCCGTCGAGTATCCAACCGTTTCTCCATACTGCATGGGAAAAGGGTAGTCGGTATTCGAGTCAATAGTGATTAAAGATACGGACCATCCGGATACATTCATCGAGAACAGTCTGCCTTCATATTCGAAAACAACGATTCCACCGGTTGAGCTTATAGCAGGATATGTAATATCTCCTTCGGAGAAAGAAGTTCTTTGAATGGGTTCTTCTCCCGGCAGTATGCTCCAGATAGCGTTATTACCTGATGAATCCTCCATAACAAAGAGAATCTCACCGGTGATAGCGGAGTACATGGGCCATTTTTCATCAAGTTCAGAATCGATCAGGATCTCCCATGTTTCTCCAGAACCGATCCAGATATTTCTGGAGGCCGATCCGCTGTAGTGCTTTCGCCACCAGGGGGTGAATCCTCTTTCAATCGCTAAACCTCCGGGCAGTACACAGATATTCTGAGTCTCAACTCTGGCAATCGGCCGTGGAGTACCGCCTGAAACGGAAACCGAGTAAACCCAGTTAACTCCGCCTTCTCTTGACGAGAGGAAGTAGATACAGTCAGATGATGAGTTCCAGCAGAGCACACGATCCTCATCTGCATGGAAGGTCAAACGGGTTGATTGGGAGCCGGTGGCGTCCATCACGTATACATCTCCCCCGCCGGTTCTGTCACTGGTGAATGCGAGTCTTTGCCCGTCCGGAGAATAGCTGGGTGAAGTCTCAATACTCTCACCTGGCACAAGGCATCTCATGGTTCCTCCGGTTAGCGGAGCTTCCCATATATCTCCTCTGAAGCAGAAAACAACGGTTTCACCGTCCGGAGATGGGCAGGGTTCTCTCAGATCGGACATCCCGCCTGAAATCAAACTGAAAACCAGAATACTGGTAATTAAAATCATGTATCGCTCCTCTCTGCCAGAACTAGAAGTCTTGGTGAATGCTGTTTATCCCAGGGGGAAAAATCGTAATCCCCCCGGATCGATACTATATTCAATCCTGCTTCCCTGATGTCATGCAGCAGCTCTCCCGCAGATATCAACGCGAGTTCAAGAACTATGGAAAGAGTACCTTCAGGAACCGAACTGCCGGAGTATTTCATATCAAAGGAGATGATATCCCTCTCTCTGTCGTGACTTACGGTCTCCACAAGACGGAGTGAAAAGTCATCTTTATGATAATGATATCTTTCAATATTCTCTTCATCTTCCCTTGTATCGAATCTGTGACATGTCTCGGCAAAGAACTTTCCCCCGGGATGGAGTACACGGGCAACTTCTGAAAAAAGGGTTTTCCGCTCATCTCTATCAAGAATACAGTGAATTCCATTGTATGGAAAGAGAATGAAATCAAGGCTGGATCCAGGTAGAGGAAGCTGCTGTCCCAGCCCCCGCACGCACTGGACAGTGTCTCGATTGTCAGGAGTCCAGAGTTTGAACATCGCCGCTGATGGCTCGAGTCCGATTGTGAGTGAATCATTTCCCAGAACCCCGGCCAGTCTTCCGTCACCTGCTCCGATTTCCATGCATCTACCCGGATGGCGTTTTCGAAGCTCACAATAGAATTGCAGTTCACGGTCATCGGGAGGAAATATCAGTTTCTCTTCAATTGAGAATAAAGGCCCGTATCGTTCCCACAGATCTACTTCAGGTTTCAATCCACAGGTTCCACACTGAAGCCTGCTCTGATCAATGCAGCCGCAGCAACTCCCGGCATTGCTATACCGTTTCGCAGCCCACAGGAGGGGCTTTTTTCCTTCAGATAGATAATATGGGGCCTGACTGCTTTCGCGAGTGAGACGGAGAGGCAAGCGCCTTTGATGAAGAAAGATGTGACATCTCCTGGAACATCCCGCAGAAGTACTTCTGCTTCGCCGTCAAGGACTGCAAAGCCATCATTACCACTAATCAAAGCGGGTTCTCTCGGGGTCGTGAGACCGCCAAGTCTTTCAGGACAGAATGGAAAACATTTTCCGTCTCTCAGCATACGTACGTATTTCTCAACAGGTCTGGATTCTCCATCGTATCTGCACGGAATCCCGCACAGACAGGCACTGGTCATGGCCATATCCCGATCAGAAAACAGCCGCATGAGGCCCTTCTCTTATTATATAGTCCTCAGGATCGACCTGTGCTCCATCTATCAGTACTTCGTAATGAAGATGCGGTGCGACAGATCTGCCTGTAGAACCAACCCTGGCAATAAGATCACCACGCATGACACGCTGACCGACAACTGAACACAATGATGAACAATGAGCATATCTTGTTGAAACATGCTCAGTATGCCTGACCACAATATTAAGTCCCCAGCCGCCTGTCCATCCGCCGAAAACGACTACTCCGTCCGCCGGAGTATATATGGGAGTACCACTGACACAGGCCAGATCAATACCCTTATGATATCGAACCGCACCTGTAAACGGATCAATCCTGGGACCGAAATCACTCACAAATATGCCGTCAACTGGCCAGATAGTAGGAATCTGAGCCAGTTCGCTCTCTCTTTCAATAAAAAAGCTTACCAGTGAATCGTAGGCCATCAATTCCGCGGAAGCCAGACGTTCAGCCAGTAATACCTCCATTTCCAGATCGTCAATGTATCTGAAAATGTCAGATCCCAGAGGTTCTACAGGTGTATCGTCTTTGTGCAGAAGGCCTGAAAAATCCAGATTCAGCCCGGCTCCGGCCACAAGAATCTGTTCCTCACGTATTGATATTTTCTCAAGATCCATCGTGAGATCTCTTACCCGTACTGACAGCTGATACACTTCTCCCCGAAGGAGAATCAGTTCCGTTTTACCGTCAACCGAAACTTGTTTCCTGCCGGTTTCGCGGCCAATCTGGAAAAACAGTGTCGCCAGTCCGGTTAAAAATAGAGCAAAGATAAGAATGAACAACCTGAATCTGCCACTCGTCAGATTAAAGGGTTTACTTCTTCTGCCAGACTTGTGTGGTATCCAGTGTATCGTACCTAACGGCATCTTCTTAACCTTAATCGCTACTTTAGATAAAGAAGAAGGTTTTTATTGTCTGATTTATCATTCAGTTTTGAGATTGCTCTGTTCTTGAGCTGACGAACCCTTTCCCTGCTGATACCCATGGTTCTACCAATTTCAGCGAGAGTATGCCTTCGGTCTGTATTGATTCCAAAGAACAACTGAATGATGGTTCTTTCACGCTGGTCAAGGATATCAAGCATCCCGGCAACACTTCTCCTCATTGCGGAAAGCACCACTGCTTCATCAGGTGGGACATCATCATCGTTAGAGATCATTTCCTGGAAAGTTTTATCGCTTCCCTCGTACACCGGACTGTCAAGTGATAAGTGTGTGCTGTGAATGGACATCATACATTCAACGTCATCTCTGGATACATCCAGCTCATCCGCTATCTCATTTGTCGATGGATTCCTTCCAAGCGAATGGCCCAGTTCACGCGCAGCCCGCCCCATCTTGTACAGTTCTCCTACTCGATTCAATGGGAGACGGACAATTCTTGATTGTTCGGCAAGTGCTTGCAGGATTGCCTGCCTGATCCACCAGACAGCATATGTAATGAAGCGGCAGCCCTTACTCTCATCAAATCCCTTGGCGGCCCTGATAAGACCCACATTCCCTTCGTTTATCAGATCTTCCAGTGCAACACCCTGATTCGCATACTGTTTTGCAATGCTTACAACGAATCTGAGATTGGCCTCTGTCAGCTCGTTAAGAGCTTCCTGCTCACCTTTTCGGATCCGTTTGGCAAGCGATGCTTCCTCCGCGGATGATAGTGTTTCTTTACTTCCGATTTCTCTAAGGTACAGCTCAAGTGACCTGCCTTCTGTTCGCTT
>DAOWFD010000015.1 GCA_030638185.1 Candidatus Aegiribacteria sp. | reverse complement strand
GATTGTCCCCGGAAAGGTATCCCGAAGACTCCACGCGCCCAATAATGGAGAAATCCTTTCTGGAATACCTGGATACCGGGGGCTTCCCCGCGGCTCTTCCACTGGAAGACATGTTCCATCGTCAGCTTCTTCAGAGTTATGTGAATACAGTGATATTCAGGGATGTAGTAGACCGCTGGGGCGTGACGAACATCACCCTGCTTAAATATGTAGTCCGGAGATTACTTGTATCCTGCAGCTGCAGAATCTCCGTAAATCGCATCTTCAAAGAGGCCAGATCAAACGGTCTGCATTGCTCGAAGAATACCGTTCATGATTATCTGGGTTATCTTGAGGACGCATATCTGGTGGAGAGCATGTTCATTGAGACAGCAAGTGAACGGAGGAGGATGACAAACCCCAGGAAAGTCTATGCAATCGATCCAGGGATTGTAAACGCTTTTGTGGGACAATGCGGTGGATGGGGACTGGGAAGAGCACTGGAAGACGCGGTATTCGTGGAACTCCGCAGACGAGGCTGTACACCATCATATGTGATGCTGAAAAATGGATTCGAGATCGACTTTTCGTTCAGGGATGGATCGGGTGAACAGATACTGATGCAGGTCTGCTCGAAACTTGACGAACAGAATGTTCTGGAAAGAGAGTCAAGAGCTCTGGCAGCTGATACAAGAAAAGCGCGAAGACTGATAGTAACCCTTCACGAGGAAAGCAATATCATCAGGGATGGTCTGGAGATAGAAATTCTTCCTGCATGGAAATGGTTCGGAAACAGCTGAAGTGATAGCCATGAAACCGTTTTAGCACTCAGTATGATACTCTGTTGGGGTTGGAAGCGTTCCGCAAATTCATTCAAGCTTTTGGATTGGGTCACCCACCCTGATTTAACTTCTGAATGAATAATGCCCGATGGACGCTTCGACCTTCTTGATAGCTTCATATTGCTTTTGAACGCTCAGCTTAACTTACCGGGATGTCGAGTCTTAGGCGGGAAGGCATGACCGTTGCTCGGTAACGTGAGTAAATGCAGCAGTACAAACAGGAGTAATTGGTCAGATTTTCATCACGCGATTTAAACAACTGCTTTATCCAGGGACATTGATACGCCAGTACATTTCGTTAGTATTGAGATAATTCACAGAGAAGCCTGACCTGGAGGTATTACAGATTGCTTTTCAATTCCATAGCCTTTGGAGTATTCCTACCAATTGTGTTCATCCTGTACTGGATACTTCAGAAAGGCCCCCTTCGGCTTCATAACTTCTTCCTGATAGTCGCAAGCTATTCTTTTTACGCTTACTGGGATTACCGCTTCCTCTCACTGGTAATAATCAGTTCTATCGTTTGCTATCTTTCAGGCCTCTGGATAGCAAAGACAGAGGATCAATCCAGAAGAAAAACGCTCCTGATTGTAAGCCTGGTCATCAACCTCGGGATTCTGGGTTTTTTCAAGTACTACAACTTCTTTATTACATCTTTCAGTGAACTCCTAAAAAGCATAGGTATTAATAGCAGTATGAGTACTCTACAGCTCATACTGCCACTGGGAATAAGCTTTTACACTTTCAAAGTCATTACTTACACAGTTGACATATACCGCAGGGAGATGGAACCAACTAAGGATGTAGTCGCTTTCTTCGCGTTTGTGAGTTTCTTCCCGACAATGATAGCGGGGCCGATAGACAGAGCCTGCAACTTACTACCACAGTTTCTGAAGAAAAGAGTATTCAGCGATCCGGAAGCCAGAGATGGAATTCGACAAATTCTGAATGGTTTTGTCAAAAAGATGGTTATTGCGGATAACCTGATTCCATATACTGATTCCATTTTTGAGAAGTACTGGCAATATGATGGGCTGACCCTGATCATTGGAGCCTTCTTCTTTGCCATTCAGATCTACTGCGATTTTTCCGGTTATTCGGATATAGCCATAGGTACTGCAAGGTTACTTGGCTTCAAAGTAATGAGGAATTTCAACTACCCCTATTTCTCCAGGGATATCGCGGAGTTCTGGAGAAGGTGGCACATATCCCTTTCAACCTGGTTCCGGGACTATCTCTATGTTCCCCTCTGCGGAAGAAAGCCTTCAAAATGGAAGAAGGCAAGGAACATCATCATCACTTTCTCTATCTGCGGCCTCTGGCATGGACACAACTGGACGTTCGTGGCATGGGGTACTCTTATCGGACTGTACTACCTGCCCATGATCCTGACCCGCACCAGGAGATACATTGGTACAGCCGGAAAGGGAAGAAAACTCCCTTCGCTCCGTGAAGCGGGAGCTATGCTGGGTACGTTCCTGATGCTGCTGCCGGCATGGATTTTCTTTAAGAGCCGGACAATTGGAGACGCTTTCAGCTACATCGCCAGAATATTCTCTAATCCATACATTCCGGAAATACCATTCTCGCAGTTTGTACTGATGCTGATAGTTTCAGGAATACTGTTGCTGTTTGAATGGATTCAGCGAGAAAAGAAGTACATACTGCAGATAGGACAACTACCCGTGGTAGCGAGATGGTCAATCTACTATCTCTGCGTTGTTGCAATTCTGGTTTTCGGAGCGAATAAGAGCAGCAATTTCATATATGCCCAGTTCTGAGTTACTCAACTCTACATATCACCTGAAATAGCTGTAAGATTCAGTCTTTCCAAATCATCTGCGAGTCTGCAGGTCAGCACTCTGGCTCCCATCGTATTCAGATGATCGGAATCGGCGAAGAACTTACTTGAACCGCTGAAGAGGCGGGAGTAGTCAAGGTAGTGTACATCATTCTCATTGAGTCTGTTATTGATTGAATAGACCATTTCTTCTCTCGAGATGATACATTCCGCCTGCTTCAGATACTCGTCGGAGACAGGATAGGAAATCAGCACAACCTCAATATCATTGCTCAGACAGAAATCAACGATATCCAATAGAGAGAACAGCAGTCTCTCGTCCAGGGCCTGGCTTCCCTCGAAGTGATGTGCGACTATTCTCTGCGCATATGCTTCCCTCTCGGTATGTGAGATAGCTCCAAAGGAATAGTTCATGGGCTGGAAGCCCAGGAACAGTTTTTGCATGCTCTGGTTCCCAGTAAGCTTATCAAGATCAAGGCCGGCCAGCTGAAGGTTTCCCACATACGGTATGATCCACGAATCCACGAAGATTGAAAAAGTCGTAAGAAAACCCACCCTTCCGGCAAGGTCCCCGAAATCCATATATATGCGCCAGTACAGAGGATCATTAACCCTTTCTGTTCGAAAAGAGGAGAAGGAATGCAGATCAAGGGGTACGATAACAACATCAACTCCAAGTTCATTCGGTTCAAGTATCGAGACAGATTTGTATAAAGTCTGAATGTAGCTTTCTCCGTCCGCTGAGAAATTGAATGCATCAGGGATGAAATCGGGATTTACAGCAGCTTGCGAATGTGAATCACCCAGTATAAGAACATTAAGACTATCAAGGTTATCGAATTGTCTATGCGCTCGTCTGATAAGTGAGTTCTTCATGACAATGTTATCGAAATATGAGAACAGGAAAGGGTTAATCACGAAGAAATACACAATCAGGAACACGGCTATCCTGATCAGAAACCTGTATACATGGCCATTCGGCTGAACACCTGAACAGCATCTCAGTCGTAAAAGGATTCTTTGAAATATATTCATATCGTAGTTACTAAATAAATTCCTGCGCGAAAACCAGCCCTTGCTGGACCATTTCCGAAAAGGGTATCCTGATCTCAATTCTTACAGGGCCATCCACCCGAATCGAATCCATCCAGTGCCGGGAACGGTCTGGAATACCTTGTTACGAATGATCTGATAGAACAGAGGGATAGTACATATTACATTTCCGACCGATTCATCGCACTCCGGCTCAGGAGAAAATTCGCCGGTTCCTATCCATGAATTTCGTTCACTCTGTCGTTCTACGGTAGTCTAAGTAATTCTCTCAGAGTAGATATAGTCTCACACTCAGTCGCCCATTGGATTGGAGGCTCCCAGTTTCGTGAACTGGAGCCTCTTGTCATCACTGAAAATGGCCTGGTAGATCATTTTATCCACCAATGATCCTCCGATCCCGGGGTAAATCATAATGGATAGGCTGCGCTGGAAGGCACCCTCGCAGTCGAAATAGAAATATTGAACCGTACCAGAAGCTGCTGATGAATGGGAATAAGACCAGATCTGTTTCGTCTCGCCCCGGATTTCGACTGCCATGATCCCGGAAAGAAAACTATCCAAAAAAAGGAAACGATCCTGTCCGATCCCGATGTACAGATGGTAGATCAAACCACCGGTTCCACCGAGGGACACGGACTCAGATATTATCAGTTCATCTATTCCATCACCATTCAGATCAAGTTCGGTAAAGTATCTCTCAGAACTGAGTGTTGAGTCGGTCACAGGCGCGAATAGAACCTGACGTGTGTACTCTTCTTCTTCGGCATAACAGGCACTTAGGGAGCCTAGAAACAGCACGGCTGTCAAAAACATTTTCGTCTTTTTCATCTCACGCTCCCCCGTGTGTTCTGTACACTTCCGACAATCTTCCTTTAAACACTGTTCCAGACAGATCATACAGAATTCCGATGACGAAAACGAGTAGCCTTTTCATTAGACGTCAGTCCATGCCTTTATCATATCTCCGTAAATAATAAGCGTCCCATACAGGTCGAAAAAAACCCCGCGCATCATCCTGAACCTCTATTATTCAGATGGTTCCCAGCCCCAGAAGAAGCCTTTCGTACTGAACCGGGAAATTCTCCACAGGCACGAAACTGAGGGTGCTGACAATGCTCTCCTGACGATCTGTCAGCGGGAAGAGCATCATGGTAAGATTCTCAAGCTGGCATCTGGTTCTAAGAAGCGGTTTCCATGTCTTCCAGAGAGCAGCGATCTCCTCAGCAAGCATGGCTCCGTCACCCCAGCTGTACAGCACAGCCATTATCTCCAAATCTGAAAGAGTCTCTCCCATTGCATCTGATTCAAGGGGTACAGTGGCATTCACGCACACCATCTCCCCATCCTCGGGAAAGAAGATCAGGGCTTCACCGACGTGGTTGTAGTACTCCCCGATGAACATCTCCGGATTACTCATTCCCGATTCGTAATAGATGAAGACATCATCGTATCCTGTAGATGGATAGCGAATATGATTTGCTGGAACCATACGCCAGAAAGGAACAGCCCAGTCGAAGTAGTTCTCAAACTCCGGTCCCGTGGTCACGTATGCTGCTTCCGTGGTTGCAGCAATTGATGGCTCGGAAGAGGTAATCGTCAGATACTCCCAGACTGCGGTATAACAGACCTCCGCGTCAATCTCGTGAGCAAGCGAGTCCGGGTAAGGCAGCAGCAGGGTAAAGGAACCGTCGCGGATACTTACACTGAAAGTACCGGAGCAGTCAGCTCCGTAGAAATACACAACCGGAGCGGTAACCTGGGCCATTGGATAATCCCGGAAGTACCCGTACTCGTCGATATACCCGTCCGGGCAGCCCCTGGCTTGAAGGTAAGCCTCATCCATTTCTATTACGCCCCACTCATGTATGTAGACCATATCATCGGCCCATTCAGCCAGAAGTACATTTGCAAGTACGCATGCCATCAGTATCATGCCGGACCTCCCTTTAAAATCTCTACTGAATATACAGACAAGAGAGTACAACATTCCATCCGGTACTGTAATTGTCATAGATGAAATCCAGAAAGCTCCCGAACTCCTTACAGTTGTACATTCACTGATTGAGGAGAAGCTCACGCATTCCGCCCGGCATAGCCTGCACCGGTATCATTAAGAATGATGAGGGAATGCTTCGATGCCTACTGTTCAGTTCCGGAATCTGTGATGAATGAAATCAGAAATGGAACAATACACTCACCTGCCGTGTATACTTGTAAGGTTAAACCATCTTCACTGAAAGGAAGTCCTGCATATGTTCAGATATCTGTTTCCGATTTTACTGGTCGTGCTTCTCTCGGGAGGAGCAGCAGCCCAGGATTACAATAACAACAGTTCGATAACAGTCACGGGGATCGGATACTCCAGTGCCGAGCCGGATGTGGCTCGAATCGTGTTCGGTGTAAACGTGATTCTCACGGATCCAGCCCAGGCCGTAAGCGAAGCAGCACAACTCATTAACGATTCCATGGCCGCCGCCAGGAGAATGGGTGTTGCCGGTGACGAGATGCAGACAATTTCGTACAACATGTGGACGCAGGAAGAGTATGATGACTACACCTACGAGTACACAGGTAGGATGGAATACAGTATCACTCACATGATACAGGCGGACATCGAGGACATCGAAAACGTCGGCGAAGTACTTGCTGCGGTTGTTACTGCCGGTGCCAACCAGATCAACAGTGTTGTCTTCATCGTGGATGATAATTCTGAGATGAAGGAGGATGCCAGGCGCAACGCAGTTCAGGACGCGATTCAAAGAGCTGAAGTAATCGCCGATGAACTGGGTATCGAACTCGGAGAACCAACCTATGTCTCAGAATACGATTACGGTTACGATCCTTACACATACTACGACCCTTACCTCAACTACGGTGGAGGGCTTGACTATTCCGTTACAGCACCTTCAGTCACACCCGGTTCCTACGTGGTTTCTTCAAGTGTATCCGTGACGTTCGAGATACTCAGATAAGAGATCTTTCAATCGGGGGATCCTGTATCCGTTGGATCCCCCATAAGTCCAGGTAACTCCGTTAACAACATCAAATCAGCATGAATAGTCGCACACTTCATGTAAATACTTCTGTACCTATGAGTTGGGATATCATTGGTGTTTGAAGTACACTTATCCCGCCTCCATAAGATATCCTGATATTAAAAAGATATCATCCATAATCAAGATATAGAATTCCTTTTATTTATTGAATCTTAACATTAATATCAGGGAATAATATCGCAATCAGTTCTCTCATTATTAAACCGCTTTCATGGCACCGAAATCACCAGCGTTGTATTCGTCTTCCGACAGGTTGACAATCTCAAACCTGTTCTTCCGTTTCTTCTTCCGTAAAGCATCAAACTCACTCTGATCCATTTCCTTATTCATGCAGTTAAGGTATCACACATCTGCGAACTGTGAAAGGCGCGAGAGCTGAATGCGCCCGGGGTCACGCGGTCACAAATCGTGATATTGCAGAAAACATAGTTACATTGCAATATGTTAACGAATATGTTATGTTTACGCTATGAAATTTGTTGAACTGCTTAGAATTGTTAAGAATACGCCTGTTTTTACCACAGGGTTACTGCTTGCAGGTGATGTGAACAAAGATTCATTAACCGGTAGTCAGCAGACTTCCCTGATACGAGTCGCATTACTCCAATCTATCTACACTATGCAATAATCACATATCGAATTCAAGATGTCATATTGTTTTAAAACGCTCAGCCTCACCTGCCGGTATCCAGCAACAGGCAGGGATGATCCTCCCGCTACAGATAGTTGCTTTACCGGAAATAGATGTGTATTGGAATGCAGCTTCGAGTATTTATCAGTCTTTCGGGACATTGACCGGACAGAGTTTCCGGCACTATTATCGATCCTGGTGGAAGAAATAAGGAAAATAAGAGAAAAAAGAGCTGTGTCGGAAGCAAATCCCAGTATGGTGTATAATCGAGTTTTCTACTTGTAATTACAGATAGGAGTTAAATTCGATGAGGATATGTGCAACGCTCTTTGTACTCATTTGCATGACGGCCCTTGCTGATTTCATTGAAATAGGGACCGGCGGGACGGTAACCACCAACAGGCCCTTCTGCGGAACTTGAGGGGATCCGGGACGAAGGTACCAGGTTCTGGTACTCGAAGACGAAATCATCATCCCGATAGTAATAAACAGAATAGAACTCTTATCCACACACACCGCCTTTGCTACGGGTGATTATTACAATTTCAAAATACTTCTCTGCGCTACCGAAGTAACCTCGCTTTCAAATACCTTCGAGGCCAACTACGGTACAGGTGTGCCTGATACTGTTCTCCGCATGGACACGCTGGAGGTTCGATGGAGTTCGTCCACCCCCGGGTGGAATGGATTTGACCTCGATACACCGTTCTCTTTCGAAGGGACCTCAAGCCTGATAGTCGAGTTTCAATACCTTGGATGCACATCTACCTGTATAAACGTCAAGGCAGTCTCGCGACCCCTGGCGGATAGGACCCTGGATGCCGGTCATCCCTTGAGTGCTACCGGTGACGGCATGACTTTCTACAACTGCATGCGAATACACTACACACCAACCGGGACAGGTGAGGAGTCCGAAGTACTCCGGGACATATCCCTCGAACCAAGGATCAACCCTCTATCCACATACATCGACCTTATCGCAGTTTCGCAGGTAGAGAATCGAGCAGTTATCAAAGCTTACGGGATCGACGGAAGGCATTTGGGGATAATATGGGAGGGCACGCTCTACCCGGGAGAAAACTCCATCCACGGGGATGGTTCCGGGCTTCTTCCAGGAGTCTGCTTCCTGGTCATGAAAACCGGGGAGTCAAGAACTTCTACAAGGATTCTGCTGCTGCGCTGAAACCGAATTCCTATTGCCAGCTGAAAAGACCATCTTCAACAGATCCATGAAGGCCGCGGGGACACTCTATCCTGTAACTGCCATTATTGAGAGTAACGATGTAGTTTTCTCCGCATGTCGGGCAGATCAACACCGGCGCGTTTTCCATGATATCAGAAACCGCAAGTTCTTCCAATGTGCCGTATCTGTTTTCCATTCCATAGAACATGCTCTCACCGGAGGCCAGGCTGCGCATATTACACCGGCAGGTAATCTCTTCCATCTGATGATCCTGCACATCGGAGGAGTACTTCGGGAAAGTCATTGCGAATATCAGCGCTTCTGCTCCAACCCCGCCGAGGAACTTCCCGCTCCTTAAAGTTCCATGGAACACGCCGTCATCGTAAGCAATGGAAATCTCGACAGGCTGGCGGAAGATTTCGTCCAAAGCGTCCATAATTCCGGACGGTACGTCCAGCTTCCTCAAAAGAATCTCCGGGTCCATAGAAGCCCCCAGGAATCCCTCTACGGCTATACCAGCAACGTCTCCCATGAATACATCTTCCATGGGAATGCCACCCGTAATGCTTTCCGGGCGTGTGTTGACGGCTATGTACAACGCGCTATTACAAATGAATAAGGAATACTCATTGTAACTATCTTCAAAGGAGTACAGCTCTGTCTGATCTATACGGTCACACTTGAAATCAGCCAACATGGCAATAGACCTCAGCATGTCCTTCATGCCTTCAACATCTGCAAGGGATATCGCTATTACTCCTTCAAGATTCTTCAGATCGCCATGATCATCGAATTCAATATCGGCAAGGGTAACTAAGATATCTCCTCCCAGGATCTCTATCAGATCCGTAGTGGAAGACAGCCCAAAAACAGTCAATCCCTGATTGAAAGACTGGTACTTCCAATCATCCTCAAAATTGAATCTGCGCTCGATACTCCTCCAGCTGTCAGCAAGCTGATCATGATCAAAACCGAATCGAGCGGCTCCGATAGTATTCTCCGGTACAAGGATGTCTTCATGCGCAATACCATTGGAGAAGCACTCGAATATCACAGGTATGCTCAACTCATCGCGCAGTATAACAGCAACTTCGATGACCGATTGATTCCCGTCATTCCCTATTTCCAGCAGATATGATAATGAAACCTCTTGCTCTATCCGCATATAAAGACTGAAGCCCGGATCATGAACGTTAATAGCTCCGGCAAGTTGTTCGTAATCGTTCAATTCGGAAATCGAACGATTCTCAAAAGTCCGTTCGAAGCTATCCATTGCATCCTCATCACCCGTGAGAACTACTGTGTAGGAGCCATGGTCAATAAGTTTATAATCGTCGGCGTCAAGCTCATCGAGTAGATGTTCAACTGCCTGAATATCCTCAGTTGGCAGATAAAAGGCTGTCAGTCTCTCATCCCCGGGGAAATTGGTTACAACACCTATATCATTTGAATAATCCAGACCCAGCTCATCTTCCCAGGCATCCCAATTAAGCGGGTTAAAGCGCAGACCGGACGAACTTATGTCATCCATCGCCTCTTCGGGAAGAATATCCTCAACCGCAGCAAGAGTTTCCTTGAGATTCGCATTCTTCGGATTGTATGTCATATAGACACTGTAACCTTCAGGCATCTCCGACATCAAACTGCTCGGCTCTACGCAGGCCATTATCGGGATGATAATAACAAGTAGAATAAAAGCTGCTGTACTTTTTCTCACAATGGAAACATCCGCATTCTACGAAATACCTTAACTTTACTGTATACTCAGGAATTATAGTACATCTCAAGGGCACCATCCTCACTTGAGAGGATGAACTTCAACCAGAACTAAAGGACCGTGGTCTGCAAAGGAGAATGCTTTCCTCTCACCTTTGCCAGAAACCTCGATGTTTTGAAATGTCTTTATCTGTTAAGCAGAGTGCAGCCTTCCAGCTTTGACTGGTCGATGAACGCATCTGCAATGGTTCCTTTTATCTGAACACCGGAACGCTCTTCCAATATCAGTGAATCGGAAACATCAGAAAGAGGTTCCAGCATCACGCATGCTGCGAGTTTCGTGTAGGTATCCTCAGGGTGCGACAGATCTATCCTTATTGTAACGCCGTAATCTGTGGTGGAAGTGGTCGAGGAGTGGTAGTGGCCCTCCACCGTAACTTACTTCCCTATCCATGCGAAATAGGCTTCATACGTTCATCAAACGATCTCCAGGCATGCCGTTATAAACAAAGATCCTGTATGCCCCCATGGCATAAATACGAAAACAACCTTGCTTTTACCGTCTCAATCAGATAGTTTGTACAACAAGCAAAGGAGGTTTCCCATGGGCACCATAGTTTTTCTGATTCTGCGTTTTGCGTTAGGATTCAATAACGTAGGAGACGCTCAAACCATTGCTACTGTTGTATCTATTGATTCAATTGCCCTTGTTCTCTTCCTGATCTGGAGAAAAAAATAGAGGCTTCACCCTCACCAGACGATCATGGTGTGTTGCGGGTGACACATTAATGGTTCTGAAGAATCAACTAACTACTATCTTTCTGATATAGCCTTTATCCTCCAGCCAATGAACAATATACTCAGCGCTTTCCTCTTTGGTTTCTTTCTCGGTGTTAACGATTATCTCAGGTGTTTCAGGTTCTTCCTGAAGCCATCCAAGGTAGCCAAGGGCTGATTCCATCGTAACGTAGCTTTCAGGGGCAAGCCTGTTCGCAACACTTAACCTGCTGATGTCAACTGAGGTCACGCCCTCCTCGATACCTACAGGTGTCCAGTCAAAGGAAAATATTCATATCACCCGCGAAAGGAATCCTTATCATGGTTTCTGCGTTAATAGCAAGTTCGCCAACCGTCCAGCGGCGTAAAGCGGTACAGGCAGCCGCGAGCCGCATGTCTTAATATTTTTTGCGCTCAGTATGATACTCTGTTGGGGTCTATAGCGTTCCACAAATACATTCAGACTTTTGGATTGGGTCACCCATCCTGATTTGACTTCCACCCGAATAATGACCGATGGAGTTTCCAGTAGAAACTCCACCTCAGATGTTCGACCTTTCCAACAAAACAACTCTCTCACTCCCGCTGCGCAAAGTTCCTGAGCAAAAAAGGTTTCTGCGATATAACCCTTGTAACTTCCGTAATCGTATTTCAGAATATGGCCAGGATCAATATTGGTGATAACAGTCAGGAGACCAACATCAAAAAAGTATTGCTAGAACCGGTTGTCTCTTGCGAATCCGGCTAACGGGGTTTCAGCCCGATTCACAATAGAAGTCCGCAGGATAAGCCGCGCACTCTCCAAGAAGGGAACCGGCGCTGCACAATGCCAGTTCGGGTATTTTATGCAAGGACTTTTTTACAAATGTGGTATTTTTTACAAGGAAGAATTTTCATTTCTTCCCTCCAACAATTCCTCACTCACAAAATTATTCCCCGCAAAGGCATAACATCCACGAAACAATACCCGGAATTCATAGTAAATATCCACTCAAGTAAGGTTCAACTTTACACTTATAATTGAAGATGCTCTGGACAGAAGAACTACTATTTTTCGACAAGATCATACACTAAGTGGTACCACTTTCTGGCAGAATTAAACACTTATTGACTTACCTGTTCGGTCCATCATTCCCGAAGGAAACACCTTTGCTTCTTACGAAGTTACACTCCCGCAAATCATCAGAAAGAACAGCAGCAGAGTAATTACAACTTGCCCGGTATCATATTCGTGCGGATTGAGAATTTCATTGATAATTAGCACAATGGTTTGTTAATGCCAGTACCGTTTGCTGTTCATCGTTACTGTAAGTAACTGACAATATCCACAATAAGAGCACATGTCTCTTCCGAATCAAGGTTCCCTTTATTATAAAACAGATGAGAATGCCTGGAATATTCAGGAACCGCTTCCTGAAGGCGAGGCGAAACATCAGTCAATACCAAATTCAACTGAGAGGCCGCAACTCCTTACCCACTGCTCCTCGTTGACGAGGAATCCAGCTACGTAATGGCCAATGAGCTGACCAGCCCTCTTCCTTCTCTGAGAGACATGGAGCTTTCATTCCCTCCCGTCTGCTGAGCGCGTTTAAGAAGGCCGTCGTTAAACCCTCTATGATGAAGGTGCTCCAGAACGGGAAACTGCCTGATGCAGCAATTCTCCGGAATACCTTCGAACCCGTCGAAATACGGTTTGCTGTGTTGATTCGTTCTGTAGACTGATAACAGTTGTTTAGTATATTTCGGTTTACTCGATTCTTTAATGACAGGAAGACATCAATGCAGGCAGTAACGGCGAAAACACAGATAGCACGCAGGCGTCAGAAGGCTCGCAGGGATATTCTGGAGATCAGGAACATTGGGGAGAATCCGCTTTTCAGCACATTCCGGGTTGTTTCAAGAACAGAAAGGGAATACACTGTTCATATCCGGTCTGTGGATCAGTTGATCAACAGCTGTTCCTGCCCGGACTACAAAACGAACACAATAAGCACCTGCAAACACATTGAGGGTGTTCTCCAATTTCTGAAAAAACACCTGGGGGATGACTGGGCTGCTCTTGCATCGGATGAACTGTCCTGCGCTCAGATATTCCTTCACCGTTCAGAGTATCCCTCAGTAAGAATTGCCCCGAATCCTGAGGAGCTTGACAGGAAATTTCCATCAGTTCTTTTCAAGCATTTTAACCCGGAAGGGGAATTTACAGGCTCAGCCACGAAGACTCTGCCGGGAGTGCTGGATGAAATCGACGCTCTTGAACCGAAAAAGCGGAACAGGATATTCATACATGAAGATGTACGGAGCCATATTGAAAACCTGAAGCACGATGAATCAATCAGCCGTCAGAAAAAATGGTTCACGGAACAGATCGAAAAGGGCAACCGCACGCTTGATGTGCTCAGATCGGACCTGTACGGTTTTCAGGAGGACGGTGTTGTTCACCTGGCATTTGGCGGCAGGTCTCTTCTCGCAGACGACATGGGTCTTGGAAAAACTGTTCAGGCGATCGGCGCCGTATCCCTGCTTAAGGAACTCAGGAACATCAAAAGGGTGCTCGTGATCTGTCCTGCTTCTCTGAAACATCAGTGGGAGAGAGAGATACACAGGTTCAGCGGTTTTTCAACGAATGTAATCGGAGGACCGCAGCTTCTGAGGAACGAGCATTATAAAAAACCCGCCTTCTTCAACATCATCAACTACGAACTTGTAAGGCGCGATGCTGATGAAATGCAGATAATGCAGCCGGATGTGATAATTCTTGATGAAGCCCAGAGGATAAAGAACTGGCGCACAAAAACTGCTGATGCTGTAAAAAGACTTCGCAGCAGATACGCCTTTGTCCTTACGGGAACACCGCTTGAAAACCGCCTTGACGAGCTCTACAGTGTTTTCCAGTTCATTGACCCCGGAGTGCTTGGGCCGTTGTGGAGGTTCAACCAGCGCTACTTCGATACTGCCCTCCACATGGGTCGGATGTTCTCAGCCGAGGATGCCGGGCCTGGGGAGGTGGATCGCATAGAGCAGGAATTGGAGCGCAAGTTCAAGGGCACCGACCAGGCCCACCGCGCCCAGGTGCTAGCGGGCGGGCTGAAGCCCCTCGACAGCAAGGTGCCCCACAAGGACATGGAGTT
>DAOWFD010000335.1 GCA_030638185.1 Candidatus Aegiribacteria sp. | reverse complement strand
GATCTGGTACATGATTGATAGAAATTCGAAAACGGCATAAAGGTTGATTAAAGACCCGGAGAGGCTGAGAGATGTCAGGCTTGCCTGTGAGTGCGACCGGCAGGCCTTCGGCAGGCTGATCGATGACTACGGTGGGCTGGTGTACACGCTTCTGCAGCGTATTGTGCAAGACCGGGATACTGCCAAAGACCTGGCACAGGACACGTTCGTAAAGGCCTGGACCAGGCTTCGCAGTCTCCGGAAGCACGCGAGCTTTCCATCGTGGATATGCTCGACCGCCCGGAGGACAGCGCTGGATCACCTGCGTACAATTAAGGCCAGGAAGGAGGTCAGCATGCCTGCGGAAAGTTTCGTAGAGAGCCCGGACGAGGATAAGCCGGAGCTCTCAGCTGAAGGTATTGCCCTGCTCGAACGGGCTGTATGCAAACTCTCCGAGCGGGATAGACAGCTTATTACACTGGCATACTGGAAAGAGTTGAGTTTTACTGATGTCGGGCGTATCATGGGCATACCGGAGTCCAACGTACGGGTCTATCTTCACCGAGCCAGAAAAAGATTGAGAGAACTCCTGAGAGGACACGAGAATGAGCTCCTGCAGCAGATCGACTAGCGTACTTTCCTACCTTTTGGGCGAGCTGAACGAGGATGATATGGTTCTCTTCGAGAAGCACCTCGAGAGCTGCCCCATCTGCCGTGACGAACTCAGGCTTGAGCGTTCCCTGCAGAACGGGCTCGTTGAATTCACGAAGCCGGGTGCTGCGCCGCCTGAACTCAGGCTGAACGTGCTGAAGAGAACCCTTACCGTGCAACGGCCACGGTTCCCTTTCTGGCAGATCGCAGTAACGATTCTTTCCGGTGTAGCTGCATTTCTTGTTCTGCTGCAAGTCCTGAGCGGCTCAAGTCTGCTCGAAACAGGTATCGGATTACTGATACGCTTCATCGATGAAATATTAGCAACTGTCGAAAGAATAGATTCCCTTACTCTAATGATCGGTGCAGGAATTGTACTGGTAGGAATCACATCAGTAGTGGCTTCACTGTTGCCGGAGGAATAGACGCCGACTCAACTCTTTTTTCAAAGTGGGGAGAACCGGATTATCATTTCAGCGGCAAATTGTATATTGGGCTGAGATTCATAGTAGTAACGTACTCGCGCCTATTGTAAAACAGTGCTGCCTGCGGGTACTGACAGGAGGTGGTACCATGAAATTCCGTATCGTTTGTACACTATGCGCGGTGCTGATAGTCATTGTTCCAGGGTGCGGGGATGATCCAGAGCTAGTTGTCACTGAGCACCCGGAGGAGATGATAGAGCTTTCTATCAATTACAGTATCGGTATCGAGATAGGCGACAGCACAGAAGTTTTCGGTTCAATAACGGATGTAAGTCATGACACTGCAGGACAGATACTCGTTCTCGACCAGACTGCATGCGGAGTGAAAGTCTTCAGTATTGATGGCGAATATATCTGTCAGATTGGTCGTAGTGGTGCAGGACCGGGGGAGATACTGATGCCGCTCTACGTCGCCGGCCTGAATGATGGCAGAATCCTCGTTCATGATCCGTTGAATAATGCCTTCATATCCTACGACAGTACATTCGGCTATATAGAGAACATCTCTCTGTGGGACAATGGCCCGCCTATTGAGACTTCTGCTATAGGCGAAAGTAGTTACGCGGGGATTGTCCTGGGGTTCGACATGGAGAGAGACCAGCCGATGATGATTCGGACTATTGCACAATACAGCGTCAACAGGGAACCTGATATCCTGTACTATGAGGATGAAGTGCCCTTCGATTTCACTGATTTCACCAGTGTGCTCAGTAACATGATGTTCTCTTTCTCCCTCACAGGAGACAGCCAGGGGAGATTCTTTTACTCTCCTTTATCCAGCGAGATTTACGAAGTATTCGCCTTCAACAGCGATGGAAGCGATCTCTTTCACATCACCAGAGAGATTCCACCTGTCGAAAAGACCGCGCAGGAGATAGAAGATGAGATCATGTACATTGAGAGCTGGGCAAACAGAATAGGTATGCGGGGTGTTGTGATAGAATGGGAGCCGGACCCATACAGAACATTCATCAAGACTCTCGGTGTTGACGGTGCAGAACGCCTGTGGATTGTCAGAGGAACAGAGCTTGAACCGGTTTTTGACATTTACGATATGTCAGGTGCTCACCTGTTCTCAGCCCGGCTCCCGATCGAAAGCGGCAGCTGGAAATTCCATATTGACAGCTGCGGTATCCTGGGCTGGGAAGAGGATCCGGAGGAAGGATTCCAGAAACTCTACATCATCGATTTTCCTGCCGATTGATTCAATGTTGAAATGAGAGTATTGTTCTCGTAAGTTGAAGAAATGAATTCAGGAGAGATGTGTGCTGTACGGCGTGGTCTCCGGCAGTTATCATCAATGTGTGCCATTGACCGGGAAGAGTTACATGTGGTATCGTCTTTTCAGATCGAGAAATCGAGAAAAACGGGGACAGAAGTACCACTTTAAGAGCAGATTCTGGTATAATGGAATATCCAGTATCCTATTATCAGGGCATCGTGTTTTAGATATGTAACGAGTTCCAAGATTAAGGTCGTCAGGAGCCATGAAAGACGAAATTATTTCTCTTGTGCAAGAGATGATTCAAAATCGCTGTGTTAATCCCCCTGGAAACGAGATGAAATCAATACGCACAATCGAACGATACCTTTCCTCATTTGGTATCGTATCAGAGATATTCGAACCTACCCCTGATAGAGGCAATCTACTGGCAACAATCAAAGGTTCTGGAGAAGGTCCAAGCTTGATGTTTGGCCCTGGTCACGTTGATGTGGTACCAGTTGAGAATGAGGATGAGTGGACTGTACCTCCCTTTGAAGGAGCCTTCATGGATGGGTGTATCTGGGGAAGAGGGGCAATTGACATGTTGTATATCGTTGCATGCCAAGCAGCAGTGTTTGCTCATCTACATTCAGAGGGTTTCAAGCCCAAAGGGGATCTCAAACTGTTAGTTGTCGCAGATGAAGAAAACGGCGGAGAGCTTGGGGCAAAGTGGATGGTACAGAATCATCCCGAGAAGGTCAAAGTGGATTATCTTGTGACTGAAGCAGGTGGAAACCCCATTGGTACAAATCTGGTATCATTCATCTATGGAGAGAAGGGTACCGCATGGTCTAGAATGAAGTTCAGGGGAGTAGAAAAGCACGGTTCCACTCCTTTCAAATCAGATAATGCTGTTGTCAAAATGGCGGAAGTCATCCAACGCATCAGTGACTACCAACCTCCGCGTGATACATCAATCACGAAACCTTTCCTGAAAGCAATAGGGATTGGAGGAGTCAAACTAGCTCTGCTGAATCAACCCCGCACTCTCGGGTTCATGTTAAACAGACTGGCGAAACGTAGTAAGGGCGATGCAGCACTCATACATTCACTCAGTCAAATGACCTGGTCGCCCAATGTCTGCAGGGGAGGTGTAAAGATCAACACAGTGCCCGGATCGGCAATTCTGGATATAGATGTCCGGATTCTCCCAGGTCAGGATGAAGAATATGTTCGAAAACACTTCAGAAAAGCCCTCGGCCCCCTTGTGGATGATGTTGAGATTGAAAGAATGAAGACGGATGAAGGAGGAGCTTTCATAATGGGCTCTTTGAGTGATGCAAATTCACCTTTTGTAGAGCTGATGGAATCCATCGTCAAAGAGATAAGAGGGCCTGAATTCACAATAGTACCAATGATTTCTTCAGGGGCGACAGATTGTCGCTTTTTCAGGCAGGCATGGAATACTCAGGCATACGGGTTCAGCATCCATGATGGTTCTCTGGACATGGCAACATTGCTGAGTCTATTCCATGGAACTGACGAAAGAGTACCCATTAAAACGTTAGAGATGACAGCTAAGGGATACATGGAACTCGCCAGGAGATTCCTTGCCTGACCAAAGTCAGTAAATTACACACATAAGTGAACAGGCCGGCTTAGTGACTTCGCTCTTTCCCCGACCACCCATCAGTGATGATTATCCATCTGTTGTTTCTGCATCTCATGCATATATCTTCTGACCAGATCAGGTAGTTCCAAGGGAATATTGATACACCGGACTCCGGTCCAGACGAACTCACACAAAGAACATCTATCCGGTCTCTATAAGACGTACTGATCGATCGAAAGTAAGATCTGAATCCAAGAAGTATCGCAACCCTGTCGTCTATGTACAGGAGCTTCGTGATGAGATGGTCCGTGATAACCTAACCAGAAAGCAGCTTGCGAAAAGGTATGGAGTTTCATCGGATAGGATAACTCCGTGGCTATGTCTTCTATAACTATCAGAGGACAAGATACACGAGATAGAAGCTCTGGGTGATAAATGGAGCAATCAGATTATTACAGAACGAGAACTGCTTAGGCTAAGGGATTCCAGGAATAGATGATCTGAGAATCTCAAGTTCGGACATTTCATTATGTGAAGATATCAGGTCTCTTCCGAATCCTTGACACGATTTTACACGCGATTATTATATTAATAAGAGTTTCATAGCTTTCACCAGCATAAATATGAAGGAGGAGAATGTCGCGATTTCCCCGGTATTTGTTATACCTGGTTCTCTTTGGAGCACTTTTCAGCACATCTGCACAACATCCAGATATACTCTGGACAAGACGGTATGGTGAACAAAATAACAGCTATTGCCGGTCTGTACTTACGACTGATGATTCTGGGTTCTTCCTGATCGGAGCAACTGAACCGATGGGGTCTTACCTGGACTTATGGCTTCTGAAGGTCGATCAGTATGGTCTGCTCGAATGGGATACAGTCTTTGGCGGCAACGAGTGCGATTTCGGCGCAGACGCTAAGAGAACCCTGGATGGTGGATTGATTATTACCGGATGGACCGAATCCGAATCGACTGCGGGAGAGTCTCATCTCTGGCTCCTTAAACTGGACTCCATGGGATGTCAGGAATGGAGCATGATATGCGATTCTGCCTATAGTATGGGCTTCTCCGTTCAGCAAACATCCGACAGCGGATACGTAGCGACCGGTTATATGTACAACTCCAGCTGGGATCCTGATCTTTACATCGTGAAAACGGATGGATCAGGTGAAACTGAATGGGAACAGAGCTACGGCGGGGATGATACCGACATAGCATGGTCTATTCAGCAAACATCTGACGGTGGATTCATAATCACAGGATACACATTCGTCGGAGAAAATGACTGCGATCTCTGGCTCATCAGGACTGATAACTTGGGGAATATCGAGTGGGAAAAAACATACGGCGACTCCCTGGAAGAGGTCGGTTACTCGGTTTGTCAGACCAGCGATGGTGGTTTCATTACTGTAGGATATTCGCTCTCCTATGCAACCGGGGCTGATGTATTCCTCTTGAAGACTGATGATTCTGGAGGTGTTGAATGGACCGCGTCATTCGGTGGGTCTGATTGGGATCGTGGTGATGATGTCATTCAAACTATGGATGGTGGTTATGTCCTTACGGGATCTACAATGTCTTATGGTTCCACAGTACAGTGCCTGGTGATCAAGACCTATGCTACGGGCGATCTCGAATGGGAATGCAGTATTGGCGATGCAGATCACGATGAGTATGGATATTCAATTCTCCAGCTTTCAGATGGTGGGTTCATCGTTGGCGGAGATGAACGGTCTTTGTCTACCGGAGTCTATAACATGCTACTGGTTCGTCTGGAACCACCTTCAGGTGCTTGCGGAGAAAATCCTTTAATACCCGAGAGCATTGTGTTAAGTTCAATCTCACCCAACCCATGTTGTCATAATGCTGATATTGAATTCTCGCTTCCTGTCACAGCATGTACGAACATCTCTGTTCACGATATCACCGGTCGCAGAGTCCGGATAATATACCAGGGAGTGATACCTGCGGGAGAAAATCATATCGTTTCCTGGGATGGATGTGACGATACGGGCTTCAAGGTCGTAAGCGGGGTTTATTTTATTCGTCTGGAATCAAATGATCTGGCTGTCACTAGCAAATTGGTACTTCTCCGATAATTAATCCACCGATCTATCCATATAACATCTAGTAGTTAACTCATTTCAAACTATTGTAATTGTAGGAGACTGAGTTCGGGAGAGTAGAACTGCCATCCCTATGTGGATCCTTTTTGAACTGTGGTTAGCACATGGATTTTGTGTGCCCGCCAGGACTTCCTCTGATTCGTTACAACTCGCTCAAAGTAAACTCACCCTGATTCCGGCTTCTTGTAGTTCGGGTGACTGAGTTGATTCCTGCGCTCCCTGACCTCTCCATGAGCTTCCAGGATGCGATACATGGTTCTTATCGAACAGTAGTAGATACCTTCGTCAAGCAGTATGGCATACACCTGTGCAGGTGTTATGTGAAGTATCTGCTGATCTTGGGTGTGTCAGCTTTTGTGAGCATCTTAAGCTTGGTCTCCATATCGATTTCCACGTAGATATGGGTGGTGTTCAGATCCGCATATCCGAGTCAGTAACTGACCATGTTGATGTCATTTCCTGACCGCAACAGATGCATGGCGGTGGTGTGTCTGATGGTGTGTGGGTTGACAGCCTTGGCTTCGATGGACGGCTGTTTTGCTTGTGCCTGAGTGCCGTACTTGCGAGTGATGTATCGGATGCCGAAGCGAGTGATGGGATTGCCATTGGCGTTGAGGAAGACCTGTTGAAAGGATGGCTCCCTTGGGGAGCGCTGCAAGAGGTAAGCCTCAAGGACAGAGACGGTTTCGGGCCAGAGAGGAAAGGAGAGTTCCTTGTTGCCCTTGCCGTGGAGTTTGACTTGTGCCAAGGCTTCCAGGCGCAGATCGCCAAGCTCAAGGGTTATAACCTCGCTGGCACGTACACCAATATTGTACATGAACAGAAGCAACGCCTGATCGCGGGCCCCGGTACGCGAGTCGATATCAAAAGCATTGAGTACGGCCTTCATCTCTATGTCTTCGAGATAGTAGATGGTTTTATGTTCGTTGCGTTTTAGCGGAATAGCGCAAACCTGTTTGCACTGCACAATCAAGACAGGTTCTTCGCGGGCGATGAAGGCGGAGAAATAGCGGATCGCCGCCAGACGCGCATTGCGGGTGCGCCTTGCGCAACAGCGCTCATTTTCCAGTTCGTCGAGGAAGCGTAGCACGAGAAGTTTATAGATGTCTTCAACGAGTATTTTTTACATAAGTTCAATCCTGAGCAGGTATTTTAGGGTAATAATTCCAGAATGGCCTTATCATGTTACCCATAGAGGTAACAATAAACAATCTATTTTTTGGGAAGATGAAGATAGGTTTAAGTATTTGCGTCTTGCTAAAAAGTACAGTGATAAATGGGAATGTACAATACTTGCTTATTCACTCATGCCTAACCATGTGCATCTTTTAATTAAGCCATATAAAGACTACAGCTTGGCAAAAGCTATGCAAGGAATAAGTCTATGCTATACACAAAGGATTAATCGGAAATATCAACGAACTGGACGGCTCTGGGAATGCCGATACTATTCATCTATAATAGATAAAGATTCGTATCTTTGGAATGTGATACGATACATTGAACAGAATTCTGTTAGAGCAGGATTAGTTGAAAAACCCGATGATTATAAATGGTCAAGTTCCAGGGCACATATTCTGGGGATCAAAGATCCCTTAATAAGTACAAAAGAAATATTAGAATTAGGAGACCTGAGTCGCTTCAGGGATTATATAAGAAATGAATGTACTACTATTGAGATTGATACAATTCGACGAATGACTCGACAAGGACTTCCTCTCGGTAGTATTGAATTTCAACGCAAGATAGAATCAATAATTAATAGAAAAATCATTCCTTCCCCCAGAGGTAGACCCAGGAAAAACGGTTAATTCAAAAATGGGATGTATCCCTATTTTAACAATAAAAATGGATGGTAAGAAACCACCCATTTTTACTGTTTCTTCTCGGAATGATACACGAATAGAAGATGGTCAATACTCTATAGGGTCAGTATCATCTGAATGACCCGCTTTATCTTCTACCTCAAAGGTGTAAACTGGTCCTAAGCCATCATGCATACCATCCCCCGAGTAGAACCATACTTCATAATTGGAAACATCGATTGAGTATGTTCCATCGTTAGCAGTCGGATCACCGTGAGAACCATCATCATATAAATTAGTAATTTGAGGGTTCATGCCTTCAACATCAGAAATCCATTTAACTTCGTCTATGTCACCCAGACCATCGGGGTCAGACACTTTACAATAAATAGTACCTGAAGGGCCATACCCAGATACATATTCGACAATGGTACAGTGAGTATCAGTTATCACAGGTGGCTGATTCGGTGTGGGTGCAGTAGGGCTTTCTTTGCCACACCCAAAAAACATAGTTGTCGCGAGCAATATTACTAATATCCATTTTATCATCTTATGTCACCTTCTTTCTAACAGAAATTCCAACTTTACTCTTCTCTCCTAAACCACTTACATGTACCATATCAAATTAAAGCATACCACAGTTATTAAAGACTGTCAAGAGGAAAATCCAAAGCTTTTCCATCTTTTGTGCAAATGTTTTATTTTTTAGTTTTTGTAGGGTCAGACCTGTGTGTCTGCCCTATATTTTCTGGATTACAACAAGTGACAATTCGCGGTAGGAATGCTGGTTACCCAAAACACCCCCTGCACAGTCCCGGACGAGCGGTTTTCCCGCATCCGGTTCCTCGGTTGTACTCGCTTCCGTGCAAGAGCAGCAATTTATGCAAACACTTTACAGAATCTCTTCTGCGTG
>DAOWFD010000255.1 GCA_030638185.1 Candidatus Aegiribacteria sp. | reverse complement strand
AGGGAGTATGCCTATGACGGGGGAAACGGCATTAGACTGGAAGCTCTGGTAAGCCTGGGATACAAATTCGGCAGGGGGTCCCTCTGGCTTGATCTGGGTGTAGATCACAGAATAATGGACATCACAAGAACTGTTGCTGGAGAGAAAGAAGACGGGACTTATACATTCACAGGCCCTCACCTTGGTATAAGCGCCGACTTCTATTTTTAATGAGAATTAACATACTGGAGAAAGATCCTTTCCGGTTTCAACCGGAAGGTATCAGAATAGAAAAAACGTTATACTTTACCTGCATGAAAATTGTTATGAGTTGAAAAAATATTAATAAGGAGTATGCCAGATGAGGATGTTTCTCATAGTTCTGTTCATATTACCGATTCTTGCTGTTGCCGGTACCGTTAATGTCCTGTCCTCCTTTTACAGTCCTGACTGGTTTCCGAACGGCCTTGCCTGGGACGGGAATTACTTATGGCTGCTCGGTGGGCACTATGACACTTTTTATAAGATTAACACGAGTGGCACCGTAATAAGCCATTTCACCCCAACAGGACCCGGGGGCAAGAACGGAGATGGAGCCGCGTTTGACGGAACGAACCTCTGGGGGATGTTCATCGAGCATACAAGCTTACCTGGCGAGGTATTCGAATATACGACATCCGGTACATACGTTTCTTCTTTCATGTGTTCGGAGATATATCAATTCGGCATGACGTGGGATGGAAACAACCTCTGGATATCGTGCCGTGGCACACAGATGATCTATGAGATGAGTAAAGACGGAACTGTTCTCAGCTCATTCTCGATTCCACACACAAATCCAGGGGATATGGCCTGGAATGGTGCGAATCTTTTTTATGCCGCCAAGGACGACAAGCTGATCGTTGAAGTGACTACTGATGGAGTGATTGTTGATACATATGATGTAACCGGTATTTCAAGCGGCATGAAGCCAACTGCTCTCACATTTGACGGAACCAATTTCTGGGTATCGGATCAGGAGAGCGATATCATCTATGAGGTGGAGCTTTCCGGTGTTGGCCTTCAGCAGAACACATTCGGAAGAATCAAGACACTGTTCCAGTGAATACTGGTGAAATATGAAGTCTAGATGCCGGCTTTAATCTTACCCCAGGTAGTGTTCTCAATAGTTACCAGTATGTAGCCTAACTCAATATCATCGATATACCAGTAGTGAGCATCTGTTGCAACGATATGAAATGCGAACTGAACTGTTTTGCCTGACCATGAAGCATCCAGGATTTCTGTCTGCTCATACCACTCAAAGCCTGTATATATACCAGCATCATTCTCATTCCAGAGTACGATCCAGTCACCGCCGTCAATATCTCTAACTTCGGTAAACGAATCTCCATTATTCACTAAGACAAAGTAGTTGTAACTTCCGCTCCACCACCATGTAAAATAGAATTCCTGTGCTGTTGGCAAGGTAAATGAAGGTGTAACAGCTCGAGTATCATGCGGCCAGGGCGAATGATAGTTGTACTGCAGGCTGAAGTCACCGGTATGAGCCTGAAATTCATTGTCGTAGAGAGCCCAGTTAGCAGTACCTGTTATGGTCCAGTCACTTATGTCTCCGTCCTCAAAACCTTCTGTCCAGAACGTCTCTGCAAATATCATTGAGGTGCATGAAATTGTGAATATCAGTACGTATTTACTCATATATTCTCCTCCTCAATAACCGGGGATCTCAATTACAGGAACCATTAGATTCGTTGTACTCAAAAAGGTCGGGATAGAGCATCATCATGCATTCAGGGCAGAGTCCGTGGCTGAACTGGGCTTCCGAGTGCTCGGAGACATATGACTCGATCTGTTTCCAGTATCCATGGTCATCACGGATCTTCTTGCATGACGCACAGATCGGAAGCAACCCGCTGAGCTGTTTCACCTGGACAAGAGCGTTTTCCAGATCCTCATTCGCCTTTGACAGTTCGACGTTCCTGAGTCTGTAGATCTCTTTTTCCTTCTCCTTCTTCTCTGTTTCGTACTGTACCTGCAACTCGTTGATTTTGCTGCTGCTATCTTCATTGAAGATTTCGTCATTCAGCTCCTTGAATTTCTTATGGTATTCCAGTGCTTCCCTGAAATCCCCCTTCCGTTCAAGAATGGTTGAAAACACTTCGCAGCAGTCTCTTTTAAGATCAGGCACTCCAATCTCTTCAGCAACATCGAATCCTCTCCTGACATATTCAAGAGCTTCAGAAAAGCGATCGGTAGAGGCACATATAACGCCTATACTGAGTAGTGTATCAACCGACGCAAGCCTGTCTCCTGTTTCCTCCTCGATCTTTAGTGATCTTAAAAAATACTCAAGCGATTTGTCGAAATTCTTCAGGTCCTGGTACACCGAACCGATATTACTCAAAGTGTGAGAGAACCCCCGTTTGTCATCGAGATTTTCCCTTATATCCAGCGTTCTTTGATAGTATTCCAGTGCTTTTTCTGATTCTCCCGATTTTCGGTAGATATTACCAGCGTTGTTTAATGAATTTGCGAGACTTTTTTTATCATCAAGTTTCTCGCTTATCTTTATTGATCTGTTATAGTAATCCAGGGCTTTTATTCTGTCGCCCATACAATTGTATATAATTCCAATGTTGTTAAGAACAGGTGCTATTCCCCGTTTGTCTCGCACGTCCTCAAGAATTTTGAGTGCCTTCAGATAGTATTCCAGAGCCTTATCATATTTCGCCATTCTCCAGTATGTAACACCAATTCTGTTGAAAATGGAAGATCTATCTTCATCATTGTTGATTTCAATATCAATATCGAGTTTCCTGAAACCGTATTCCAGAGCAATCCGGTATTGACCGATGCACTGACAGGCCCAGCAGAGTTCATTCAATATATCGGATTCCAATTCACTATCTTCAGAATCTCTTAGTAATTCCAGCCCCTGCTCCCCAAACTCAATTGCTTTCCCCGGATTTATCTCCCTTAAGGCTAAAGTCAGATCTGCAAGGATTTTTATGCGTTCCCGCCCTTCTGTACCGGGAAGCATCCTCTCAAGAGCCTCTGGATCTTTTCTGTCAATCGAATCGCTCATATCATCTGTCATTCTGTGAGTCCATATGGCAACATTCGTAAAATTATACTACCTCTCAATATTGATTCTACACCTTATGCTTCAAATGTAAATAGTGGACAATTGTTACCCGTTACCGGGTTTCCTTCAACTCAGGGAGCAGGCATACACTCGGGACAGGCTTACCACTGGAATTAATCATTTCAGAGGTTCAGCTTCACCTTCTCCATTCATGTGCTCAGGATAGAGCATCTTCATGCATTCAGGGCAGAGCCCATGGCTGAACTGGGCTTCCGAGTGTTCGGAGACATATGATTCGATCTGTTTCCAGTATCCATGGTCATCGCGTATCTTCTTACATGATGCGCAGATCGGAAGCAATCCGCTGAGGTGTTTCACTTCAGCGAGAGCATGTTTAAGCTCATCATTCGCTTTCGCGAGTTCAATGTTCCTGAGTCTGTAGATCTCCGTTTCCCGTTCCTTCTTATCGGATTCGTACCTCACCCGCAGTTCATTGATCTTCCGGCTGCTGTCTTCGGTGTATATCTCATCATTCAGTGTTTTGTACTTCTTATGAAATTCAAGAGCTTCCTTGAAATTTCCTATTATTTCGCAGACCTCGGAATAGGATTGATAGATTCTCTTCTTTATTAAGGGGGAATCTATACGGTCTGTATATGCGAATCCTTTTCCAGCATATTCGTAAGCTTCCTGAAACCTGCCTGTGCTTGCATAGCTCAGGCTGATGGAAAGCAGCGTCTGGGAAGCATCGCTATTGTCTCCTTTTTCCATCTCGATCTCAAGCGCTCTGAAAAAACAGTCAAGCGCCTTTTCGTGATTATTCGTATCATGATGGATCATGCCGATATTGGTGAGAACGCGAGCAATTTTCCACCTTTCACCAAGCTTCTCTCTTATTTCCAGAGCTCTCTGATAATATTCCAGTGCTTTCTCCAAGTCGTCTGCCCGACGGAAAATACTTCCTGCGTTGTTGAGAGAATTGGCGAGATTAGTGTAACAGCCGTGTTCCTCGGATATTTCTATGGCTCT
>DAOWFD010000035.1 GCA_030638185.1 Candidatus Aegiribacteria sp. | reverse complement strand
CTTCTGGGGAGCAGTTGACAGCAACGGTACACCCATTCCCAACGGCCATTACATTGTTACGGTTCAGAATGGAGACTTACTGGAAACCCGGTCCATAATAGTCGCCAGATAGCGGATTCAGAACGGTGCGGGGAGAGAAGTGCAATATTTGCTCTCCCCGTACCAATCTTCTTTGAAGAGATAAAATCATCTGTCTAGAAACCTGTCACAGATGGTTTTGTGATAGATCCCACGGATCATCTTGACCGGAGTTCATATTAAATTATATGGAGAAGAAATCATCGACTGTCATGGTTTTTCTGTCCCAGCCCTGGCTCACCCATATGAAATAAGTATCGGGATATATTTCCAGAAGAGAATCAATACCCTCCTGCAATATGCCGTCGTATTCCATGTAACGACTGGCGTATACAAGCCATCCCTCCGCCCCTGACAGACTCTGCCAGTCCGGTATCCAGAGATATCCTGTCTTCAGGCCTGTACTTTCCATCAGATCATGGGAAGACTGAATTGCTTCCTCTTCCTCGTTAAATACCGCACAAGCCATAACCCAGCCGCGAGTATAGAGTTCGATATGCATTCTTTCCGGTTCAATCACAAGGGTACCATTTTCAGTGACCTCGGCTCCTTCCACAAAACCGTTTTTGTCTGTCATTATTATCCAGAAATCCCATTCTTCTCCGGGATAGGTCTGCGTTCGCCCAATTGCAAGGATTCCCTGGTTCGAATAATCCGCACTGTAGAAAAAATCAATTCCGCCCATATCATAATACTGCTGCCATAGGATATTTCCATTTAGGTCGCACCGTATAAAGAGAGCATCACCACCACCATCATCAATACCGCCTGATAAAAGCAATCCTCCTTCAAGGACATCCGCAAGTATTACTTCACTGTTCGCGGGGAGCTGCACAGAAATCTCATTCCGAGTGCCGTAATCCGGATACAGCTGCTTTGCATACAGGACATGGCTCTCAACAGCAGGAAAAGCCCAGAAAGAACAATCAATGCAGCTGATCGTGGCTCTGAAAGGCATTTCTGTTTCTGTAACAGTGATCGGGGCTGAAACCAGACCATCGCTGGTTATATGCTGTACATCTACGCTGTAATTGTAACAAACAAGGACGCAGTAATCGCCGTCGACAGTCTGTAATACCGATAAGGCGAAACCCTCTATTTCATCCGGTTGCGTCATCCACTCCAGCCTGCCATCTGAACTGAGCTTGAATACGAACCCTCCAAGGAGCTGCTGTCCGGGGCAGCCGGAAACGACTAATCCGCCATCGGAACAGGAAATCATATCGGTGGACATCCAGACCTCTTCGTCATCTTCTCCCAGAATATAGGTCCAGAGAATTTCACCTGACGAATCCATTCTGACAACAGCTACATCTGTATTTATCCCGGTTGCTCTTGGTTCGGAGTGATAACAGACCGCAAAACCATCTTCCAGAGTAACAAGTTCTCCGTTACTCTCGAAAGCCCTTGAAGTACCTCCCTTCTCAAGAATATGTCTGTACCAGAGAATTTCCCCCTCAGTGTCAAAACACATCAGGAAGGGATCTTCAAATGCTCCAACAATGGAGATAACAGCATTGCCATTTGAAAGGACAGCACAATCCCGCAGGTAGTATAGACAGTCTTCCTCGGGTTCGATAGTTACCGACCACGTTGAATCACCTATTGCCATTGATGAAATAACTAAAAGAGTAAAAAAACAGATGGTTTTCATCCCGGTCCTCCTAATTGAGTAAATTCCACAGGACACATTCGATAAATATCACATATATAATTATTATAGACTGAGTCCATATGTTCCTGCAAGGATTCACATTCAGGGTTGGATCAGTCTGTCATTCTTTCGGAAATCGAGCCGGTATACCCTCATTGCAGAGCAGTATTGAATCGTGTATTGTTTTTCTGTATGTAATCAAATCCGTGGGAAAACGTAATCAAGGGGTTGATCCACTTCTCATGACTGCCCTGTACAGGTAAGCCTCACTTGAGGTTGAACAGGAGGAATCGATGAAATATCCGTTACTGTCCGATGCCGATATGAAAGCTATGGATGCTCTTAAGAAACATCATGGCGGCGCAGACAAAATCGTCAGTACTATCAGAAAAATGAGAGATTTCGAAACAAGAAAGCGAATCCTCGCTGAAAAGGGCTTCGGAAAAATGATCGAGGAAGCGGAAGCCTGCGCCCGGAACTTCCCGCAGGTAGAAGATTTTGAGAAAGAAAACGGGATCACCTACAACGATTCTCTTGGAACTGCGACAAGCCAGGTTTCCGGATTTCAGGGAGCAAAGGTCACTCACGAATGCATAAAACGGATAGCGGAAAGTGCCGGGACCGATGAGCCATGCTTCGCTCCCCAGGAGATGATATCCGTAGTAGCCCTTACCGATAACTACATTCACAATGGTGACCTTCTCGCAACGCTTACAATGGCCGAGAACATCATGAAGGCCAGCAAGTTCTGCAGTACAAATCTTATTGGTATACCACAGCCTGAGAAGCGGTTCAGGGAACTGGAAGCCATCACAGGTGAGAAATTTGTCAGGTATGAATGTGAAGGCGGAACCTGCGCGCTTACCCTGAAGAATCAGGGCACACCTTTTGGTAATTTCGGGGGGATCGAAGTGGCAAACAACAACCACCTGATTTACCTCGACGGAGTCACCCGTACAGCACTCGCAACCGGAGGGGATTTCTTCCTTAATCCCAGCTGGAGTACCATTATCGCAGTTTGCTACTACGGGCGTGATATACCTAATCTGCATATTAAGATCTCTATGCTTCTCTCCACGCAGAACCCGATGCAATTCAGGATGCTTCTCAACATCATGAACGAATACATCCGCGAAGACGGCACTTCCCCGCTTTACGAGATAAACATAGGTAACGGAGCCACATCTGATACTTTCATACAGTGTGCGAAGGAACTTGACGCAAGCGGTATCAAGGGTGTCAGTCTTGCAGCTCACATCTACATCAATCCCGACCTGGGTATGGAGGGCTTCAACTGGACCGATCACATGTTCAGAGTTCTGGAGAGCGGTACTGACATGACCTTCAAGTATGAGAGCGATGGAACCGCACATGAACTCGATACCATGGCGACCTATTTCATATCCGAGGAGGAACGTGAAGCGATGGGAAGGGATATCGGCGAAGTCATTTTTAACAAAGCACTTAGAGCTTCAAAGGACGGCAGGGCCATGATGAGAAAAGGCATAAAAGCCATATTCGCGGAGAGTGCCCAGAAACACTGAAAAATAACGGATAACTATCAGAATTTGGCGGTGACTTTCTTATGATACAGGACTGGAGTTCACGTTTCTCGGACAATATCAGGGAGTACGGAGGGTACTCCATCGGCAAACTCTTTGATCTTCTTAAAGACCCCGAGATAATTTCCCTCGCCGGGGGATTGCCATCACCGGATATGTTCCTGAAGCACGAGATGAGGCTTGTCTCCGGAAGGATCCTCGAGGAAAACCTGGAGACGGTGATGCAGTATACCGCCATCAAAGGCGAGCAGATACTCCTTGACGCTATAGTGCAGTTTCTGGCAAGGGACAATATCCAGATTACCCATGAGAATATCGTGGTCACTTCATCCGGCCAGCATGGACTGGACCTTATCGGCAGGCTTTTCCTCAATCCGGGAGATGTTGCTCTTCTCGATCGGCCTACGTTCGCAGGAGCGATTGTCGCGTTCCAGATGCAGCGTCCGGAGTTCGTCGGAGCGGACATCGAGGAAGACGGTTCCAACGTTGAGGGATTTCGCTCCAGGGTAGAAACTCTGGAAAAAGAAGGCAGGAAACCAAAGTTCATCTATGTTGTTCCGGATTTCCAGAATCCTTCCGGTATTACCATGAGCCTTGAAAAGAGAAACGCACTTCTCGATTTGAGCAGAGAAAGTAACATCCCCATACTGGAGGACAGTCCCTACCGGGACTTCCGGTACTACGGCGAGACCATTCCATCCATATACTCGCTCGATCAGGCGAGGGGTGGAGGAAACGTCATAGGCCTGTATACTTTCTCGAAGCTCTTCTGTCCAGGCCTCAGGATCGGTTTCAATATCGGCCCCTCCGAGGTTATCGAGAAAATGACCAACATCAAGGAGGGGAACGTCCTGAATACCCCAAAATACAACCAGGATATGTGCGCTGCCTTCCTGACCGAAATGGGCATGGAGGAACACATTCAGAAGTGCAGGAAGTACTACCGCGAAAAGCTCGAGGTTTTCCTTTCCACCATGGAAGAATGCTTCCCTCCAGAACTGGGTGTAACATGGACTAAGCCGGATGGTGGTCTTTTTCTCTGGGTCACTGTACCGGAAGAAATTGATACGCGCGAACTCTTCTACGATGCGATCAAGTACAAGGTGGCATTCGTTCCGGGGGATGTATTCTTCGGGGAAAATCCTCCAGTGAATACAATGAGAATCAACTTTTCTTTCGCCTCGAAGGAACAGCTGGCGGCAGCGGTGAAAAGACTCGCTGACTGTATTAGAAACCGACTGTCCTCGTCGGGGTGAAAGAGCAGCAGATAAGCAAGGAATCCAATATGGAAAACAGACAGATACTTTTCAGATCAACGAATCTCAAAGCTCCTGCGGTCTCTTTTGAACAGGCGCTTCTGAAGGGAATCGCCCCGGACGGGGGTCTCTATATGCCTGAAGAGATACCGCGGCTTTCGCGGGAGGAGATACGGGAGTTTTCAGATGCGAAGTATTACGAAATAGCCTTTGAGATCAGCAGAAAATTTCTTAAAGGTGAGATTCCTGATGAAGACCTCGAACGTATAGTCATTGACGCATACGATTACGAAGTACCCCTGGAACATATCTATGACAGAAAGCACGTTATGAGGCTGGACAGGGGTCCAACCGCTTCATTCAAAGATTTCGCGGCAAGGATGATGGGTCGCCTTATGCAGTTCTTCCTCAACAGGAATAACGGAAAACTGCTCATTCTCACCGCGACATCCGGTGATACCGGAAGCGCTATTGCCAACGCGTTCTATGGATTGGACAATGTCGATGTCGTAGTCCTGTTCCCCGAGAAGGAAGTAACCGCGCGTCAACGAAAGCAGATGACAACCCTGGGAAAGAATGTTTCCATACTCGCTCTCGACGGGAAGTTTGACGATTGTCAGGCGCTTGTAAAACAGGCTTTCGGTGATTCTGAACTGGATTATCTGAACCTTTCATCCGCCAATTCGATCAATATCGGACGGCTTGTCCCGCAGACAATGGATTACTTCTACTCGTTCGCGGAACTCCGGTCAGGAGATCCGAAAGAGAGAGTGGTTTATTCCGTTCCATCAGGGAATTTCGGTGATCTCTGTGGTGGCCTCATCGCGATGAACATGGGCCTTCCGGTTAAGAAGTTCGTGGTCGCTACAAATGAGAATGACGAGTACCCGAAGTTTGTTAAATCAGGTTTTTATGAAAAACTCGTACCATCCCGCAACTGCATCTCCAGCGCAATGAATGTCGGCCATCCAAGCAACATCCCGAGACTGGTTCAACTGTATGGCGGCAATATGGATGAACATGGTGCGATAAGTACCACACCGGACTTAGGTCGAATCAGGGAAGACATGTACGCGATCAGCATAAGCGATGCTGAAACGGAAGCTATGATCAGTAGCGCATACAAAGAACATGGTCTCCTTCTCGAACCCCATGGTTCAGTTGGCTGGGCTGGACTGCAGAGTTACCTTCGGTCGGAAGGGGATGACATAGATCAGCTCTATATCTCCCTGGAAACGGCTCACCCGGCGAAATTTCCGGAGAAGATCAGGGAAATTCTCGCTTTTGACCCTGAGTTGCCACCGAGTCTGCAGGGACTTGAAGAGAAGGAGGAGTCATACGAACATCTTCCGACGAATTACAGGGCTTTCAAGGATTTCCTGAGGAGCAACTACTAAAACGTTATATCGGTAAACTCCTGGTGGAATCTTTGACCTTGGATCAAATTCCCGCCCTTCCGGATGTTCTGTTTTCCACCGGAGATATGGATCTGAATGCGGACAAGTTTAAAAGGCCATCGGAACCTGCGGAGGGATATGAATAGAGCCTGGGCATCAGATAATGTTTCCTATGCCGACAGGGATTAATGGAAAACGGAAAATCAGACATATGAAAAGGTGCCCCCTCACCGTTCAAGCTCGAACAATAACAGTGCTTGCCCGTCGAGCATAATATCGAAGATTGAGTTCGGATCAGGACCAGGTAATACGTCCGATTGCCTTCTTCTATCGGGTCCATTGCGTCCTGGTGTCTGACCGATTGGAAGCTCAATGCTATCTATTTGTTCGAGATGGGTGCCAGCCGGGATCCGCCGTTCCCACTCGACACTCTCTGCCGGCTTCGCGAGCAGGAAGACTTGGCCTCCGTCGCCGGCCCACTCCCACACAGCGTCAACAAACGTTTCCCAGCGCACGCCGGTGGGCAGCTCGAGGAGTTCTCTCTCCCCGAACGTCAGATGACCAGGATACCTGTCCTGGCCGGCGATACCAGGAGGAACCACCACCAGGCTTGCATCGGCGAGCTTCCAGTCGCCAACGAAGTCAAGATGCTGCTGGACGCCAATACCCGCTATTACTACGCTCCCCGTCGGGACATGATCTTCAAGGGTCGCCGTGATGTCAGTGAGTACACGGTTGTCACGCTCAAGGTGTTGCATGGGCATTAATGCACGAGGTACGCCCCACACTGCCGTTACTGCCAGGACACCAGCAGATATCCAAAGGGCTGCGCGAGGCTTTCTGATCAGCCTGCTCATCATCCAAACACCGGCAACCGTGTAGAGAGGAAAAGTAGGTATCAGAAATCGCATCGACTGGGGATCGGGTTGCCAGTACCACGCCATGTAAAGAAGCGTTACCGGAGCAATCAGCCCTGTGAACAGCAGCCCTTCATCGCGCGTTTCCCGGTTGATGAGCAAAGTAACTATCCCGGCGACGCCGAGGGGAAACATCAACCATGCGCCGTCCGCCAGCAGTTTCCATAGATAACCCGGAGCATGCTGTACTAGCGCTGCAATGCTGAAGGCGGCCTGCTCTCCCGTGGCCACGTAGCCCGTCCTCCAGAATCCTCCATAGGCGATCTGGTTCCGTGTCAACAGAAGAGCAAGCGGCAATGCAACACCAACAGCGAACGCCAGCGCTGAGCGCACCGTCACCCGGCCGCATCGAACCATCAGTACTACGAACAGACCAAATGCGGGCAGGTAGAACAACTCAGGATACCTTAATGCGGGTATTGCTCCAACAATCAGTCCGGCGGTTATCCCCCAGGCAGTGGAGGCGCCCTTCCTGGTCATTTGCATCAGGAAAAGGAGGGCACAAAGGAGGAGGAACTGAACGGCAACATGCGAATCACCGAACAACGCGTGTTCATTCATAAACGGGTTTAACGCAACGAGGGCAGCTGCCAGCAGAGCCCAGTACGGTCCGGTTAACCGCTGGCACAGCAGGAATACCACGAGGAGCGACATCGAGGCCAGCAGTAGATTGACCCAAGTCGCAGCTCCGTAGCCCAGCAGAATGTATGGGATCGCCAGCAGAACGCCAAATCCTGGAGGATGAGTGCAGTAGTAACGGCCGTTGGCACCCTCGTTCCAATGAGGCGCTATAAATTGTGCCATCGATTCCAGCGTGAAGGATGTTGTTCCCTCCCGTGCGATCAATCGAGCCTGGGCAAAGTAGCTGTTCGCATCTGGTGTTGATATGGCCGGAGCATGGTACGTTGCAAGCCACGAGAAATGGAGAACGACCAACACGACCACAGCTGCCCAAGCGATCTCTCGACTGCGAGTTAGAGCAATTTTCATTGGCTCCTCACAAGAATCTGTGCACACAATGAGTTGTCAAGCGTGTGCTAACCATAGTATTTACATTGCTTTATGACACCGTAGAACAGGTAGGATAGCACATGCTCGTAAGTAGTATTGTCAGAAACACACTGTGAATCAAGAGGCACATAGTCAAGATGGTTGAACATAAGGGGCTGCTTGTGTGAATCCAGCTTTTTTATGGCAGAACACACTCCTGAACTCTGTTGGGCAGTTTCATCTCCCTGTAAAGATCAGCTGCCTTTTTCATATTCTGCTCAGCTTCTGAAGAGTATTCCTTATCCGTTTTCGACAGCAGAAGAGCGAAGGATCTGTACCGATCTGCCAGAGCGGGTTTTGCGTCCAGTTTTTTATATATCTCGATCCCCTCTTTGCAGCTTCTGATTGCTTCATCCATTTGTCCACGGGCGGCGCGAAGTTCTCCCAGAGTAAAGGCATAGGCGGCCATGTCTGTCTGCATTCCCGTCTTTTCCGAGAGAGCTGCCGCTTTTGTGAGCGCCTCCTGAGACTGATCCAGCATTTTCGTCCGGATCAGAATCTCAGCCATTCGCAGCCAGATCGTCTGAAGAAGAGAATAATATTGAACCCCTTCAGCGAGGATCTCCGCTTCGCGGAACAGTTCCAGCGCACTATTGAATTCGCCGGTTTCCTCTTTAAGCAGGCCCAGAGTGTACAGAGCCTGAGCTTCCTCCCTCTCAAAAGAGGATTCTCGGGACAGCTTAAGAGCTTTTTCAGCGTATTCCATTGCAGGTTCACGATGCCCCATCGCGTTGTGGACGCCAGCAAGACAGTTGCAAGCCAATAAAGTGTCATGCGGTACGTTGAGCAATTCGGCAAGTTCCTTCTGTTTACTTCCGTGGTGAAGGGCCCGTTCATAGTTTCCCAGTTCCGCATAGGTCATACCAAGTTCTCCGTGGGCACCGAGTATTATCAGTTTGTCCCCCACCTCTGTGGACATTTTCAGCTGCTTTTTCATGCCCTCAACCGCTTCACGGAATTTGCCCTGTTTTTGAAGCACAAGTCCTATATTCCCGTAAGTGATGGCGGCTTCCCTTTTCATGCCGTTACAGAGAGCGATCTCTATTGCTCGTTCATAAAGTTCCTTTGCCCTGGAATATTCTGACTTTGCCCAGTGGACTGTAGCAAGGGTATTAAGTGCGTGCCCAAGCTTTCTTGCTTTCTTCAGTTCGGAGATACCGGTAAGAGATTCTCCGATCTCTACTGCTCTGAGCGCCATTTCCATTGCTGCGTCAATATCACCTGACACACAGCTTATCCAGGCTCTGTACGCAGCGATTCTCAGCTCCTGTGGCTTGTCTTCTTTGCCGATGTTGTCACTATAGTCATCCACAAGCTTTAGACCCTCTTCGAGGTTGCCCCGGGTGAAAAGTATATCAGCAAGGCTCATAGTCGCGTCTCCCGCCAGGGATGGATCGGTGGATAGATCAATTGCTCTTTTGTAGCACTCCATCGCCTCAGGATACTCACCGATCCGTTCTCTGACCTGACCTGACTGGAAAACACATTCTGTCAGATCCTGTTCGTGTTCTGACAGGTGTTCCTCAATTATTCTTATCCCGGTGTTATAGTGGTCAATTGCCTCCTGGTTTCTGTACTCGTCAGCTGCCAGTTTACCTGCGCTGATGGAGTATGAAAGGGCTTTTTCCCATTCCTCAGCATTCTCGAAGTGATAGGCGAGAATTCTGCTGAGATCCTCCGCGGTATTCAAGTTAGTCTTCTCAAGAATGCGACCAATGTCCCCATGAACCCACCTTCTCCGCTCCCTCAGCATTGAGTCGTATGCAACATCTCTGATGAGCATGTGACTGAAAATGTATTCCAGTTCAGAGTATTTAAGAGCATAGGTAAGACCGGCGCGCGAGGATTCCATGAGATCAGGATGCACGTTTTTCCGAATGATCCTTCGAAGAATGGATTCGCTGAATTTAACACCAACAACACTGGCAACTTTCAGGCTTTCCCTTGTACTTTCCGCAAGAGCATCTATTCTCGTCATAATCATGGAGAAAATGCTTTCCGGGAGGCTTTCGAGACTTGACTTGCCTGTTCTTTCCCAGCAGTTGTTCCTAAGTACAATGAGCTGCTTCTCCTTAAGGTACAGGAGGAACTGTACAAGAAAGAACGGGTTGCCCCGGGATCTGTCTGTAAGGGCTTCCAGTATCTCGCTTTCTATGGGTACTTCACCCATGGCACCCGAGATAAGCTCAAATGACTGATCACGTTCCAGACCCTTGAGATGATATCTGGAAACTCCGGTATCGTCTTTAAAGAAGCTGTGTTCATCAGGTCTGCTGGAGAGAAGAAAAGACACCCGCTTCCCTGAATTTCGAAGGACTGCCTGAATCACCTCTTTCAGTGATGTAATCTCTTCATGACTGGAATAGTGGATATCCTCAACCACCACAAACAGAGGGTCAGGTAACTCCTGAATGAGAAGTGTGATTGCGTCCAACAGGTTTTCCCTTCTCAGCTTCGGGGACAGTGCATCGAACATCCGGTGGGAGAACCCAATACCGAACAGCATTCTGGCTAAATACACTTCCCTCATCAGTAACTGCTCATTGCCGAGAGCTGTGAGGTGGTTGTGAAGCTGCTCAGTCAGAGCAGCCTTATCCATATCGAGCGTTATTCCACAGATATGGCTGATCAAGGTTATCAGTATTTCACTGGCAGGACCGTGTTTGGTTCTTGCACCTCTCACCACTGAAAAGCCTTTTTTTGAAAGAATGGCCGAGAGTCTGTCTAGAAGAACGGTCTTGCCTATTCCGGCATTTCCTGTGAGCAGGATTGTTCCATTCGAGCGGTTAATGAGATCAATGATCTCAGCAAGTTCATTTTCTCTGCCTACGAAGGGAATGGAATCGTGGATAGTGGTCAGTCTGCCAAGAGGTTTGAACCGTTTCAGCGGCTTGTTCTTGCCCTTTACACTGATACCTGGAAGCTCAGTAAATTCAAGATTGGGGAAGGTTCTGTTATAAACGCTCTCGCTTACTGTGATCGTCCCGATCTCCGTGTTGTCCGCAAGACGGGCTGCTGTGTTGACCGGATCGCCTATAACTGTGTACTGCTTCCTTTTGTCGTTCCCAACCATACCGGAGAAGGCGTACCCGGTATCTATACCGCAGCTTATTGTAAAGCCATGCAAGTTCTGTGTTCCGGAGAATGACTCTCTCATTGCAAGTACTGCATTGAGCGTGTCATTGCCCTGGGAGACCGGCGCTCCGAACAGAATGAATATTCTGGAACCGCTGGAGAACATGTCATCGATGTGATGCATGTAACCGCCGAATCTGCTCACTGTTGCGGAAATGTCCAAATAAAGTCTCTGAAAATTCTCTATTACTTCATGGCCGTACATGTCGGTGTGTACATTCAGAAATATGGCTGTTACTGATCTGTGTTCGCCGTAGAGTCTTCGCGATCCCGGTGAAAGAAAAGCATTGTTGTCCTCAGAAGCTGCGTAAAGCTGTGTTGAAGAGGCTTCAGCGGAGGAGTGAAAGTGGATAAGGTCACCGCCTGAAGCATCCCTTTCTCTGCGGGCAAGCTCTTTGATCAATCCACCGGAAAGAAGAACATGCGACCTTTGACTGTTACCTATTATGTACTGATTCCATTCACCAACCCCTACCACAACTTTTGCTCTGAGGGTAAATCTGTTGTCGAGCACTGTAATGTCCCTGAAGAATTCCATTGATTCAAGCATTTTCCCGGCACATGCAAGGGCTTTTATATCTTCAGTGAACCGCACAAGAAGGGAATCACCTGAAAAGGTGATGACGCTTCCACTGTATTCGCCCACGATGGTGAGCATTCTGTCGAAGTAGTTGTTAAGAAGGGCAGTGAGCTGTTCCGTACCGTGTTTACCACTTTGGGCCAGCAGTTCGGTAATGCCTGTAAAGCCTGAGATGTCAGCCAGGAGCAGAGCACCCCGAAATACCACCTGCCCGTTTCTGATCAGCTCTACATCTTCCGTCGGGAAAAATGGATTGTTCAAGTATTACTCCTTAATCCTGTGGAAAGATTGTTTTACCGATAAAGATAAGGATCTTTGAATCAGAGGCAAGCTGATTCATTAATCCTGACCGGCATCGCCATGAAGAACTGAATATGGCATCCTGCTCGAACCGTATGGTTCAGTTGGCTGGGATGGGTTGCAGCGTTATCTTCGGGCGGAGAAGAGGAGTATTATGAAGTATATCATCATTCTTGGAGACGGAATGTCTGACCGTCCCATCGAGAACCTCGGTGGAAGGACGCCGCTCATGGTTGCCGACATACCTAACATTGATTCACTCTGCGCCAGAGGAAGGTGTGGAAAGTTCGTGACCGTGCCGCCTGATATGCCTCCTGGAAGTGCGGTGGCGAACCTTGCAGTACTGGGCTACAATCCCGCTGAAGTGTTTCAGGGCAGGGGGGTACTCGAAGCCGCCAGTATGGGAGTTGAGCTGGAGTACTCGGATCTTGCCATGAGATGTAACCTTATCTGTATCGAGAACGGGAAAATCAAGAATCACTCCGCAGGGCACATCAGTACCGAGGAATCCCATCGGCTTATCGAAACACTTAATGAACAGCTGGGATCCGAAGTCATGGAATTTCACCCTGGCGTGAGCTACAGGCATCTGTTCGTGCTGAAGGATGGAAGCGATACCATTTCCTGTACACCGCCGCACGATGTACCCGGTACGGATTTCACTGATGTTATGATCAACTCGTCAGAACCGGAAGGGGAAAAGACAGCCTCTCTACTGAACAGCCTTGTTCTTAGATCACAGGAGATCCTGAAGGATCATCCGGTCAACCGGAAACGGATTTCTGAAGGAAAGGACCCCGCTAATTCCGTCTGGTTCTGGTCCCCCGGTCACAAACCTGAGATGAAAACTCTCACCGAGCTGTACGGGATAAAGGGAGCTGTAATCTCAGCAGTTGATCTGGTAAGAGGTCTTGGTATTTACGCGGGAATGGATGTTATAAAGGTTGAAGGCGCCACCGGCCTTTACGATACGAACTACGAGGGCAAGGCTCAGGCCGCCATCGATGCGCTGAAGGGTGATTACGATTTCGTCTACCTTCATGTTGAAGCAACGGACGAGGCGGGACACGAGGGTGATGTGGACCTTAAGATCAGGACTATTGAATATCTGGACAGGCGAGTAGTCAGGTTCATCATCGAGGAAACGGAAAAGATGAAGGAAGCTGTCGCTATTGCCATCACACCCGATCACGGAACTCCATGCGATGTCAGAACCCATGTCCATGACCCTGTGCCATTTCTGATTTATCTTCCGGGAGAAGAACCAGACGATATCAAGAGTTACGATGAAACCAGTACTGAAAGCGGAAGCTACGGGACCATCGAGGGTGACGTATTTATCAGGGCATTGTTCAACAGGTAATTACGAAAAATCGCTATCGATCAGCATTGAAAGGTTCACCCCTTCCTGAAAGGAGATTCAGGAATGCTACGTAAGACAGCAGTTTTGGTCATACTCCTGCCGATCACTCAGGCACTTGCTGAAGAGGTAGACCTTAGCGAACTAGTAGAGGTCGAAATAACAACCATCGAGAGATTCAGAGTAATCGGAATGGACTACCGCGGCGCTGACCCAGGGGAATTAATGACTCTCTGGGAGGAATTCACTCCCAGGATTCAGGAGATCACAGGAGTCGAGATGGACGACGATGCTTACGGAATCCTTATGGGATACGATGAAATAAGCGGGGAGTTCAGCTACCTCGCTTGTGTCGAGTCCGACATGGCTGACCCTCTCCCGGAAGGAATGATGGAGCTCAGCATCTCCGGCGGTGAATACGCAGAGTTCACCTTTCCCTTCGAACTGCTGAATGAGATCTATTGCTACATTTATGAGGAATGGCTGATTGTATCGTCCTATGCACACGGAGAAGGTTACGATTTCGAGTACTACCCGGCCGACTTCATCCCTTCGGAGGAGGGCGTGCTGATGCAGTTGTACGTCAGCGTGGAGTAGACTATCCGCTCGTTCGATATTCTCGTGTAACTTCTACCGGGTTACATCCAGTATCCAGTCTGACACAGTCGATTCAAACCCATCAGTGAACTCAGGTTCCAGCCTGGCATACTCCTCAATCGTACCGTCTATGGCAGCCTGAAACAGGTGGTTTGCTCCGTCGATTACCATTACCCGGGCAAGAGGATTCTCGGAAAGAGCCATCTGCATAGGCTCCAGATTCCGCTCAGGTGGAATCTGTATATCAAGTGCACCGTATAGTGCCAGCACCGGACAGGATACTGCTGATATCTCATCTGCGGGATCGTGCTGAAGGAAGTTCAGGAACCAGTCCGATTCAACCTGGTCAATGGACTGGGCAACGACGTAATCCACGTAGACATCGATATCACCCAATCCTGCAAGCTCCTCTTCGGACAAGTCTTCAAGCGACGCAACCGTCTCAGTTCGGAACAGTTCATCGAGTCCGGAATGATCATCCCCTGCCAGGATGATATCCATGACCTTTCTCTGAACCTCAACATTCCGGGCAATTTCCTCCTCTGTGAGTCCAGCCTGGCGGCAGAGCGTTTCTATCTGACCAAGCAGAACCTCGTAGCCGCTGATGGACGGACCTGCCATGCTCACTACGAAGGCAACGTCTTCAGGTTCCCGGTATGCCGTGATGAAAGCCACTGTTGAGCCCTCGCTGTGGCCGAGAATACCAATCCGGCCAGGATCGACCTCCGGTTGAGCAAGCATGTAATTTAGCATTAGTAAAGCATCGCAGGCGAATACGGAATCCGTCAAATGGTCCAGCTCACCGACGGAACTGCCGAACCCCCTGTCATCACAGCGAAGAACTGCGATACCCGACCGCGTAAGATGATCGGCAAGTTCTCCGAACACCCTGAAACCCATGACATTCTCGTCCCTGCCCTGAAGGCCGCTGCCTGTGAACAGAACAACACCGGGGAAAAGACCGGCGCCCTCGGGGATGGTGAGAGTACCAGCCAGTGACACATCGTCACCTGTAACGGTTACCTCGGTCACGGTGTAAGGGATCTCTTCCGAGGTGATTTCAGCAAGACGACGTAACTCGAAACTGCCATCGATCCCGCCCTGGCTGAAAACACCGCTTATCAGATCTCCGTCTATCTGTCCTGCGAACGAAGCTATTCCAAGATTCGAGGGCAGATCAAACCCAACGCTGTCACCCCTGACGAAGACGTTCACGAGTTCCAGCCCGAAAGCCCCCTGGACAGGTATGTCTATACTGGCGTGGTAAGATCCCTGCTCATCGATGATGATATCTACGTTTATATCGAGCACGATTCCACTGACAGATATGGACCCCTCCCATGCACCCGAGACATCAGAATTCATCTGTTCAATCTGCCCGCAGGATGTCAGTATACCTGAGAAGATAAGCACACCTGCAATAAGACGTTTCTCAATCAAATCAGAACCTCCCGATTAATAATCAACCTCACGTTTGTCTATAGTAAAACCGAGCTACCGAAGCAGCACGCATGCTCTGGAAACAGCCTCGCCCGAGGTTTCCAATCGAAGGAGATAGAGCCCGTTCTGGGTCTCCAGTTCATCCATCTCCCCAGAGCATATCCCCATCGGGGGATATCCTGTATGCATACACCACGAATCCGGAACCAGACCAAACACTGAAGGTGAGAATGGCAGCACCCGCATGGTCCGTTACCAGGTCATACTGCGTAACCATCCCGCCTGAAAAGTCTTCGCGGACCAGTATCCCGTCCGGACCCCACATTGCATTACCCAGGAGGTCAAGCCGCTGAAGGCGCATATCCAATCCGCTGCTGCCCATGGCGGCCCAGGACACGTATGAATCGCCGTTCGTGCCCGGAGCAATCTTGGTATCAGCCCCTTCCTCAGTAACCGATGAAATCATCATGTTCACTCCGGGGTCGGAACTCCACTGCGCGGATGCGAAAAAAAAGCAATCACGAACAGGATAATGGAAGAAATTTTCATGGTATACTTCCCGGTTGTATTGACATGCAAAGATAGCAATTCATTGTAATATAATTGCTTGATGACTTTAAACACTATGCTGATCGTTCATCAATTCTTCATTGCATTGACAGGGCAGGGCTGCCCTCGATATTGTCGCTTCAGACAGGGAATCACGGCTGAACGGTCGGGGCCGGGAAAATCTATTCAGAAAACAATCATGGTGATACCTGAAAGAACAGGGAGGAAAAAGGATGAAGAACCACATACTGACTCGTATGTTTCTATTGATAGCGGCATTGGGGGTTGGAATGATCTCTTCATGCGGGGAAACTTCTTCCTCTTCAACCAGTGAGCACATGGAACAGGGGATCGAGTTCGCCGGGCAGGGAGAACTGGACAGTGCCGTTGCAGAGTTTCTGGAAGTCATCAGGCTTGATCCGGAACATGCCGAAGCACATGGTCGTCTTGGATATGTCTACTCGGAACTGGGGCGGATAGACGATGCGATTGAAGAATACGAAGAAGCTATCCGGATAGATCCCGATAACGCTCATGTACACAATGCACTGGGAAACACCTACAGCGATAGAAACAGTAATGACGAGGCGATTGCCGAGTTTGAGGAGACACTAAGGATCGATCCGGATTATGCGGAAGCTCACTACAATCTCGGAGTTATCTATGCAGCGCAGAATCGACTTGATGAGGCTGTTTCCGAGTACAGGGAAGCCATAAGGATCAATCCCGAGTATGCGGAGGCTTATTTCAATCTGGGTGCTGCCTACTCAAAGCAGGGTCTGTTTGATGAAGCCGGCATCGAGTGGGAGGAAGCCATAAGGGTCAATCCCGGGTATGCGGATGCTCATTACAACCTGGGTATCATCTATGCCGGTCAGGGACTGGTCGATAAATCTATTAACGAGATGGAAACGTATCTGAGTCTGGAGCCTGACTCCCCTAACAGAGCAGCGGTGGAAGAGGCGCTCGTCCAACTCAGAGCGCACCAGGATAACTAGACAGTAAATTTTACCGGCAGGTCTGCATCAGCTTTCCTTGCTACGAGGAATAGGTGTGTGTTTGAGTATTATTCTGATCGTTACTCAGCTCTTCATTGCATTGACAGGGCAGGACAGCCATCAGTATTGTCACTTCAGGCAGAGAATCACGACTGGATGGACGGGAGGGATTCTCCCGTAAAGGATTACAGATGGTGAAAAAAACGCTTCTCTATCAGTATTCAGGGACGGATAGATGAAAAAAGATAATCAGGAGATATTACGATTGCGTAGCAGGATTGAAGACCTTGAAAAATCGGAGAAGCGGTTAAAGCAATCAGAATACGAACTTCACGATAGTAGGAAACAATATCGTACACTCGTTGAGACACTTCATGAGGGTCTTGTAATAGCTGATCCTGAAGAGAATATAGTTTTTGCAAACGAAGCATTCAGCGTAATCTGCCAGTATTCCCGTAGTGAAATTATTGAAATGAACTGGAAAGATATCCTGCCGGAAAAGGAGTTACAGAAGCTTCTCAATGAAACCGCTAAAAGAAAAAAAGGAATCTCGAGCCTTTATGAAATTAATCTCAGGCGGAAAGACAATGAACTAAGAAGAGTCAGTATTTCCGCAGTGCCATGTTTGAACAGGGATGGCGAATTTGAAAGCTCTATTGCCCTGATACTTGACATCACAGAAAGAAAAAAAGCTGAGGATATTCTCAGAAACAGTGAAGAAAAATACAGAACTCTCACTGAAAACATCAATATTGGTGTATACAGAAATACCGTCGGACCGAAAGGTAAATTTATAGAGGCGAATCCGGCGATCATCAAAATGTTCGGTTATAAGAACAAGGAGAAATTTCTCTCTATCAACGTTTCAGATCTGTATGAAAACTCCGAAGACAGGCGGATTTTCAATTCCAGAATGCTCAGTTTTGGTTATGTCAGAGATGAAGAATTGAGATTACGTAGGAAAAACGGAACTGTGTTTTTCGGATCTGTTTCTGCTGTCGCAGTCAAAGATGAACAGGGCAGGATCAGATACTATGACGGAGTAATAGAAGATATAACAGAACGTAAAAGATCGGATGAGATCAAAAGGAATTTCAAGGATTTGAGAAGGACACTTGAGGGAACTGTTCACGCCCTTGCTGTTACAGCTGAGATAACTGATCCATATACCGCAGGGCATCAGTACAGGGTTTCTTCACTCGCCTGTGCAATAGCCAGAAAATTGGGATTACCAGAAAAACAGATAGAAGGAATCCGTATAGCGGGTATTCTTCACGATATCGGGAAAATTTACGTTCCTCCTTCTATTCTCAACCGACCTGGCAAACTTGTCGAAATTGAGTTCAGTATGATCAGGGCACATCCTTCGGTTGGATATAATATCCTGAAATCAATTGATTTCCCCTGGCCTATTGCCGAAGCAGTGCTGCAGCATCACGAGAGACTGGATGGTTCGGGATACCCAAAAGGGCTGAAGAGTGAAGGTATAATTCTGGAAGCAAGAATCCTCGGCGTTGCCGATGTTGTTGAAGCCATGTCCTCACATCGTCCATACAGACCGGCTATTGGCAGAGATATATCAATCAATGAAATCTCACAGAACAAGGGCATTCTTTTTGACGCAGATGTAGTTGATGCCTGCATAAAGGTTCTTGTTGAAGATGGATTCGAGTTCGAGTCAACATAATGCGGTATGCCTGCATATTTCACCGGCATTCTCAGGTTTCGGTGTCCATCTCCCCGGTAAGTTCTTCCCGGAATTCGTTCAGCTCTTTGACGAAGCAGGGGTTCCCTCCCTCCCTGCCGGTACATACAGGATATTGCTGAGGGAAGACGACAAAGCACGCATGGTTATGCCCATGGTCGTACTTAACTGATCAGGAGTATGCTGAAGCAGTACTGAACGAGTACTCAGCTGTCAGCATTCATATGTTCAGCCAGTTCGTCCCAATTCTTCTCGTAATCCTGGATTTCCTGGCAGACGTAAGCATGCTCCTTCTGAAGGTCAACAAGTCTGGCGCTGTCAGAGATGATATCAGGATCCTGCAGAAGAGCTTCCAGTTCTTCCCGTTTTTCCTCAAGGGGAAACAGTTTTCTTTCAATTCTGCTTATCCTGCTATGGATCTTCTTACGACTGGCGTATAGTACTTTGCGTTGTTCAGCTTCCCGACGTTTTCTTTCCTTTTCTGCTTCCCGCGGTGACTTGCCGGAGACTGAACCGCTCTTCCCCGATTCGAATGTGCTTCTGATCCGTTCCTGCTTCTTTCTCAGATAGTAGTCAAAGGAACCGTCAAAGAGACTGACCCTGCCATTCTGAACCTCGTAGACCTTTTCTACCAGGGACGACAGAAGCTGTTCGTCATGGCTGATAAGGACCAGTGTACCGGGGTATTTTTCAAGTGCTTCACAGAGCACATTCCTTGAGAAGATATCAAGGTGGTTCGTAGGCTCATCCAGTATCAGGAAGTTGACAGGACTAAGTAAAATACGTGCAAGTGCAAGGCGGCTCTTCTCTCCGCCGGAGAGAATGCCTGTTCTCTTGAAAACATCATCTCCCGTAAAGAGGAATCCGCCCAATATGCTTCGCAGTTCTTTGTCGGAACTTGAGGGGCTGACTGCAGCCAGCTGATCGAGAAGACTGAGTCCCGGATCCAGGTTCTGGTCCACCTCCTGGGTGTAAAAGCCTGTTTCAACACCGGATCCCATTGTAAGGCTTCCTCCGGTTGGACCTTCAACTCCGGCAAGTATCCTTGATAGAGTTGATTTTCCCTCGCCGTTCTTTCCGACGATGCCAATTCGTTCTCCCCTTACAATTTCAAGATTCACATCATTGAAAACAGTACTATCGTACCGCTTGGACACATCTTCAAGACGGGCCACGATCTTTCCGCTTCTTGGAGGATCGGGGAATCTCAGCCGCATGTGACCGGGGTCTCTGTGGGTCTGTATCAGCTCCATTTTCTCAAGCATCTTCTCACGGCTTCGTACCTGAAAACGCTTGCTTTCGGTTGCTTTGAACCTTTTTATGAATCGTGTGATTTTTTCTATCTGTTCATTCTGATGTTTTGCCTGCTTCTCCCTGCGGGAGATGTCTTCCCGTTTCTTCCGTTCGTAGAAGGAATAATTGCCGGTATAAGAGGAAAGTAATCCAAACTCAATCTCGAATACACGGGATACAACGCGGTCAAGAAACCCGGGATCATGTGAAATCACCCACACGGCACCCTTGAATTTCCTGAGGTATTCCTCAAGCCAGATTCTTGCTTCCAGGTCAAGGTGGTTCGTAGGTTCATCCAGCAGCAGGAGGTCGGGGTCCGAAAGCAGGAGAGACGCGAGCTGCCCCCTCATTCTCCACCCCCCTGAGAATTCATCCAGGGGTTTATAAAAATCATCAACGGAGAATCCCAGACCTGAGAGAACCTTTTCCGCCCTGCTCCCGATATTGAAGGCATCTGTTGAGTCGGCAATATCATGTGCGTCCGACAGCTTATCAAGGAGCTGTTTCTGCTTACCACTGTCATCAGTAGTCTCAAGGTCAGCGTGGATCGTCCGCATCCGTTCCAGAACCCTGGCGGCTTCCCCAGCTTCCCTGCATACCGTATCCAGCAGCGGTCCTTCGGGAAACCTGCTCATCTGTTGTGGCAGGTGGGCAATTCTTACCCCTCCGGCTACATGAAGATTTCCCGATGTAGATTCAAGCTCTCCCGTGAGAATTTTTATCAGCGTGGTTTTCCCGGCACCGTTAACCCCGACCAGGGCAGCCCGGTCGCCCCGATTGATGGTAAAGCTGACGTTTTCGAAGATATCTTCATCTCCGAACCTCATACCGAGAGCTGATGCGTTTACAATCATATCCTTAGTTCCAACGGTTTAAAATCAAGGTAATCGGCCGAGACCAGCCTGTACTTCACACCGTCAATTTCTGTATCCAACTCCTCAGGCCAATGACCTGGAGAACAGTGAATATGCCCATATATACAAATATCTGCACCTCTGCTGGTCAGCATCTGTGAGAAACCTGTAGCACTGCCGGATATTACTGGTGGATAATGCATCATTACTATCAGCGGTTTTGCCTCTGTCTTTATTTTCGCGGCCGATTCCAGCGCCAGGTTAAGCCTGTGAAGTTCACGCATGTAGATCTTTTCATCCTTCTCTTCATCGTATTCATCAGAAAGCGGTGTAATCCACCCTCTTGTACCGGTAATTACAGCTGTTCCAGCATCGAAGGCTGTATGCTGAAGAGGAATTATACAGGGCGGGAGCCTTTTTCTGATCTGTGAGACGGATGACCACCAGTAATCATGATTACCCTTTGTAATGATCTTCCTTCCAGGGAGTTCACCGAGCCAGTTCAGGTCTAAAGCTGCCTCATCGAGTTTCATGGCCCAGGAAAGGTCTCCGGGCAGCAGCACCAGGTCATTTTCCGTGATCAGTTCTTTCCAGTTCTTCTCAATCAGGTGATGATGATCCTTCCAGTGATCCCCGAAGACATCCATGGGCTTTCCGCTTGCAATAGAAAGATGAAGGTCGCCGATCGCGAATATCTTCATAACCTGCCTTTCATCTTTGACGCTTTCCATATTAAGGGTTCTTAAATCCGGGTGTTCAATCACTGCCGTGATAATTGACCGGTTTCAGGATTTCCTGATTTATGATGATGGGAGATTATAACACGATAAGAAATATCCAACCCGGGATTCTAAGATGCGAACGAGGTAGTCAGGCATAGTTTCTGTATATCAGTGTGCCTTTAACAGCATACATTTGAATGGATTATTGACATGCTCAACCTCTCCCTATTATTTTAAGATTAGTAGTGTATTGGGTTTTATTGAAGTTCTTAAAACGGTAAATATTCCAACTTGAGGGGATTAATATTTACTTGTTTATAATATCGAGATACCAGCTTAAATTTTGTCTTTATGCATTTAGTAATAATATGAAATACTATTGGGGTCAGATATATCTATAAATATCGAAAGAAGGAGAAATGGTTGTTAATATCATCAGCATGCTCATACTTATAATTCCCCCTGCAATTACATCGGAATCAAGCTGGACCTCACCTGATATCCGTATCGTTGAGGAATGGAGCCTTAATGTCATGAACCTAGTCGATCCAGTATACGGACAGCTGGGAACAGTGTACGGTGTTGAATCGGAGGAAGGATTTGAGTGGCATACTGTTCTCGTTGACAAGGAGTACGTTCTTCTGATTGAGGGTGATACTGTAGTAAACAGCATTCCCTATTCAGGTGACATTTACAGATTGACTTTTTCTCCAGACTGTCAGTATCTACTCGGATACTGTTATTTTGATGAGAAGCTTATCCTCTTTGATCTTGCAGAGAGCACGGTCAGATCAATTCCTCTGTTCTCACGCGAGATTGGGTTACCTGGCGATCCTCTCATCCGTGTAACCAACGATGGAACAGTGCTTGTGAAACAATCCACCTATTT
>DAOWFD010000124.1 GCA_030638185.1 Candidatus Aegiribacteria sp. | reverse complement strand
ATCTCAATGCAATCCGCGGGGAATCATTAGCAGAAGAATCTCTTAAACACCCGGACAATGTAGACGAACAGGTTCAAAATATGCTCCTGAAAGAGTTGCGCAGATATTTCTTTATTGGAGGCATGCCTGAATGTGTTAAAACTTTCGGTGATTCAGGATCGATGCTTGAAACCTTCAAAGTTCAATCGGAAATAATCGAATCATATAGAGATGACTTCTCAAAATATAAGCCGCATGTTGACCCGGCCTGTCTTGATGCAGTTTTGTTGAACTGTGCTAAAAGCGTTGGTGACCAGCTTATTTATACAAAACTCGATGATGGTCACACCGGTCAGATAAATCGCAAAGCATTTGATCTGCTGAACAAAGCCGGAGTACTAAAAAAAATACCTTCTGCAAACCCATCAGGTCTCCCGCTTGGGGCAACTGCCAATCAAAAAAGGTTCAAGGCATCCATATTGGATATCGGTCTGATGCAAAGGCTCTGCAGGACTCCTGTTGACCTTGAGCTTCAGCGAAAGGATTTACTGGCAATGTTCAGAGGGAAACTTGCCGAACAATATGTTGCTCAGGAACTTCTGGCTCATCACGGACCCGATCTTTTCTACTGGTCGCGAGATGCCAGAGGAAGCAGTGCTGAAGTTGATTATCTTCTGGCATTCAACGGAAAAATCTATCCAATTGAGGTTAAGTCCGGAGCAGCCGGAAGCCTGAAAAGCCTTCACATGCTGCTGCAAAAGTATCCCAACTGTCCCCGGGGACTGGTTTTGTATGACGGTACATATAAGAACCTTCCAGAACAGAAACTGGAGTATTTGCCATTATATAGCGCTGGCGGGATGTCCAGAATGAGTTTCCTTTAAGAGTTGCGTACTTCCGTTAGGACCTTCCCCTTGTAGCGGGTACCCACATCATCCTTGAAAAACAGGAGTAGTATTCCTTGATTTGCAAGGTTCAATTCACAGGGAGTTTTTCAGTTCGTCACAAAGATCCACAGGAGATATTACTAGAATATCAGCGCCTATGGGATACTTCCCCCCGCCGGGATAAACGATAAACCTCTTTGCAGGCTGAATGTCGTCACAGGAGTGGAAAAATCCCTTTCCAGGTTTGGGAGAAAGGCTTCTCTTTATCTCAATGGCCCATTTATCACCGTCGGGGAAAACAAGCAGCAGATCTACTTCAGCCCCGGCGGAGGTTCGGTAGAAGTACGGTTCGGCTCTGCCCGAGGTCACTGAGACAAGCTGCTCGATCACGAAACCCTCCCAGCTCATTCCCACAACAGGATGCGAGAAAAGAGACTCCATGTTTTCTATGGCCAGCAGTCCGTGAACAATGCCGCTGTCCCGAACATATACCTTCGGGGATTTAACCAGCCGCTTACGGGTGTTTGCAAACCAGGGCTGGAGTCTTCTGACAAGGAGCAGATCAACCAGCAGATCAATGTACCCTGAAGCAGTTTTAACATCCACTCCCATGTTTCTGGCAAGAGCCGCTGTGTTCAGCAGTCCTCCCTGGTTGTGGGCAAGCATAGTCCAGAACCGGCGAAGTCTTTCAGCGGGGATCCTGGGGCCGAACTGTGGGATGTCTCTCTCCAGATAGGATCTGATGAAGTCTCTTCTCCATCTGAGGCTGGCTTCATTGCTCTTTGACAGATAGCTGTCGGGAAAACCACCACGCAGCCAGAGGGGATCAGCATTTCCATCGTCAGTATTAGTTTCCAGAATATCAAGCGGATCGAGTTCCATGTAGCTGACCCGTCCGGCCAGCGTTTCTCCCGACTGCCGGAGCATTTCCAGTGACGCTGATCCAAGAAGCAGATACATCCCGGGTTTTCTGGAGCGGTCGATCATACCTCTTAGAGTTGGAAACAGATCAGGAGTTCGATGGATCTCGTCAAGGATGACAAGTTTGTCGGTATGCATGCCCAGATACAATTCCGCTTCTGTAAGTTTGGCTTTATCCTGTTCGGATTCCAGATCAAGATAGACGGAGGTGCATTTGTCCGCCACGCTCAGGGCGAGAGTGGTCTTGCCTGTCTGTCTTGGTCCCAGAAGCACCACCGCCGGAACCTCTTTCAGCCTGCTTTGCAGCTCTTCAGTTATCCTTCTGTGTATCATACTTGCAAATATGGAGTATAACTCCCCGATTTGCAAGGTTCATGTTTTCTCCAACACCCAGGAATATCCGTCAGTATTATCCCGACTATCAAAGTGATAAGCCCCTGACCGGGAAGAAGCTCCGGTACGTTAAGCCTGGATCTTATTCTGGATCTTCACCACGACTTGATGACCGGAGTCAGAGGGAATACGGCACGTCCGGGCAGCCGTGTTTCCCGGCACATCTCCTGGAACGGCATCCGTTCAAATACCGAGATTACTTTGGATCAGGTATGGCTAATGACCCTTGACATTCTACATTCAACGGGAAAATCTATCCAATTGAGGTTAAGTCCGGAGCAGCCGGAAGCCTGAAAAGCCTTCACATGCTGCTGCAAAAGTATACCAACTGTCCCCGGGGACTGGTTTTGTATGACGGTACATATAAGAACCTTCCAGAACAGAAACTGGAGTATTTGCCATTATATTGCGCTGGCGGGATGTCAGGAGAACGGATTTCTGACACATAGACAGCTATTATTGATCAGTATGAAGACCACTTGGGAGATGACAGCCTCTCCCGTGTTCAGAAGGAAGTGGAGAATGATGAATGTACTGCTGCTAACGTTATTGATTGTAACACCGGAACAGTGGCCCAGAATCGCGGTTACGCAGCCATCCGTACAATTCCTCGGCTGGCAGTCAGACACTGCAGTAGTTCATGAAACCATATATCACGATCTTGCCGCAGAGTATGAATACCGGCTTATGCAAATCACCTGTGATTCCTCATGGGCAGTTTCTTCTCCACCTTCAGCTCTGCTGGACACGGGAATAGTGGTATCCTGCATGCAGAGCATTCAGGATGGAACTGCCACGTATTTGCTTGAGGTCGATGCCTCGGAAGTTGATCTTGAATTCATGTATAACGCATGTATTAATTTTGAAGAGTACCTGGAACAGTCACCTCTGGTTCCAGTTGAAATGAGAATTGTCAGAGCCGCCACCGGCGAAGAGCTGTGGCATGAAGAAAGAGAGTTAACCTGGTTCGGGGGTGAGTGCGCACCGATATTCGCCCTGCCGGTTCTTGACATGGCTGTTCTTTCACCGGACAGTAACTTTCTTTTCTTCAGCATTCTGTACGGCCCGTCCATGGAATACTTCGTTACAGATACAGATATTTCAACCCACTGATCCAGAACTCCATTTTGCATCAGAGTTTTTCATACAATACAGGTTGCTTGTTGAAATTCAGTCAGGTTTGCACAAATCACGCTTCAGTTTAATGTTTCGTACTACATATTGGATTGAAATGGATGGAGGAATCCTCTTGAAAATACTGGGACAAAAGCTCAGTGATGGTTTGGTAACCGTATTCGATGCCCCTGATCCCGTAATTGCAGATGGGTTCGTAAGGATCAGGACGTTTTACTCCGCCATCAGCCCTGGCACTGAAGGTGGCAAAGTTATAACCGGCAAGAAATCCCTGATAGGTAAAGCAAAGGCGAAACCAGCCCAGGCAATGCAGGCATTGCAGATGGCAAAAACACTTGGTTTGAAGAACACAATAATAAAAGTAAAATCAAAACTTGAGGGCGCGCAACCCCTGGGATACAGCCTGTGTGGAGAGATCATCGAAATTTCAAATAATACAGGTAACCTGAAAGTCGGCAATATAGTTGCGTGTGCCGGAGGAGGTTATGCGAATCACGCTGATGAAGCGGTGATTCCAGCCAATCTTGTTGTAAAACTTCCCAAGGGAGTATCACCGAAAAATGCAGCTTACACTACAATAGCCTCTATTGCTCTTCAGGGTGTTAGACTGGCAGAGCCGACCATAGGTGAAACAGCTGTTGTAATAGGCCTAGGAATAATTGGACAGCTTGCTGCGCAGATTCTGAAAGCCAACGGATGCAGGATATTCGGAATAGACCTTGATGAAGACCAGGTAAAACTTGCTCTTGAAAGTGAATCCGTTGATGCCGCTTCAGTTTCAGGAAAAGACAGTACGGCAGCTCTGATAAGCGATTTTACAAGGGGCAGGGGAGCAGACATCACTATCATCTGCGCAGGAACCACAAGCAATCACCCTGTAGAATTAGCGGGTGAGATCACACGGAAAAAGGGAAGAGTAATTGTCGTTGGTGCAGTTGGAATGGACCTCCCCCGTGAAGACTATTTCAAGAAGGAAATATCCTTCGCTGTTTCCTGTTCTTACGGTCCGGGTCGATACGATCCAACCTACGAAGAAGGTGGAATTGACTACCCATACCCATACGTCCGCTGGACCGAGGGCCGCAACATGGAAGCTGTTCTTGATCTCATGGCAAACGGGTCACTGGATCCATCAAAACTGACTACCCACACTGTACCATTGAAAGATTCACCAAGTGCCTACGAGATGATAGCCACAAAAAGCGAACCCTTCTGTGGCATACTTATAGTGTATCCTGATAAAGAGAGAGAATCAACCGGCACAGTTAGTCTCCCCGAATCATCGAAAAAACTGAGCAAGGATCTTATAGGTATAAGCATGCTGGGACCAGGTTCCTTCGCCCAGACATTTCTACTGCCGCCCCTGAAAAATGACAACAGAGTATTCTTCTCAACAATCTGCACAAAAAGCGGCCTTACTGCTTCCGATATCGGTATCCAGAAGGGTTTCAGAAAGGCTGTAAGCAACATCGATGAAATGCTCAAAGACCCAGAAACCGATGCAATCGTTGTAGCAACCAGGCACAACACTCATGCTGATGCAGTTCTTAAGGCTATAAAGGCTGGAAAATCCGTTTTCGTTGAAAAACCTCTGTGTCTTACAAAGGAAGAACTGAAGGAAATCGCAGCAGCCTGTAATAATTCGAACTCCATAGTTCAGGTAGGTTTCAACCGCAGGTTCTCAAAGGCAGCTGTAACCGCAAAGGACTTCATCGGAAACAACCATCCACCACTGACCATGTTTTACAGGATCAGCGCAGGACATATACCGAAAGAACATTGGACACAGACCTCTGAAGGCGGAGGAAGAATCCTGGGTGAGGTCTGCCATTTCATCGATCTGCTCCAATACTTTGCTGATGCAAATCCAACAAGAATACAAGCCTTCTGTATCAGCACTGATGATGAATCCCTTGAGCCACAAGACAACATCGTCATTAACCTGACTTTTGAGGATGGTTCCGTCGGTTCAATCGGATACTTCGCAGAAGGCGGTAAAGCCCTGCCCAAAGAGCGATGCGAAATAACCGGAGGAGGAAGAACAGCGGTTATCGACAATTTCAACCGACTGGAGCTTTACGGCAGCTCCAAGAAGATCAGTAAATTCAAGGGCAAAGGCCACGCTGAAGAGATCGTTAAATTCATCACTGCTCTCAAAACCGGTAACCCTGCAATAAGCATGAAATCCCAGCTGGCAACAACACTTGCCTCTTTTGCTGTACTTGAAAGCCTTGAAACTGGAGAAGCTATAGATATCAGTATCGGAGATCTGCTAACCTGATGGAAGACCTCCACAGAATTGCTGAATCAATCTGGAAATGGGCAAAGGATAGAGATTTCAAAGGATACGATCCATACGATGGACTGAATAGCAGGCTTCTCTCTCCTCTCTTGAAGCATTCACGCTTTCTACGCGTAGCGACAATCCAGGCAGTCAAGAGATGTCCCTTCAATCCTCGCAAACTGCTTCTAATATCACCTGGCCTGAACCCAAAGGGTTTGGCTCTATTCCTCTCAGGACTTAGTTACATGCCTGAATTGGATACAGGTGATACCGCGGAGCAATTGCAGCAGATGATACTCAGCCTTGCCTCAAAACCTGATGGAACACCTACTTTTTCAACATCAAGAACCATAAGGAATGACATTTCAGTGGAGGAACTTGAAAAGAGCGAGCTATTCGCATGGGGTTACAACTTCCCATGGCAGAGCAAAGCTTTCCTTCAACCTGCATGGTTCCCAACTGTTGTATGCTCCAGTTTCGTACTCGATGCTTTCCATCACTGCAAGAGCAAGTTCTATCCTGTAGTTGCAAAGAACCTCGCGAAATTCACTTCTGAAACCCTCAATGTGCATGAGGACGACTCGGGCATTTGTTTCAGCTACTCGCCAAAAGATCACACTCGCGTATTCAATGCTTCACTCTTCGCTGCTAAAATCCTTGCGAGAGCTATAGAATTCGACGAGAACAACGCTGACTCGTACAGATCCCTGGCAACAAGAGCATGTGACTACGTGGTAAGCAGACAGAATGCTGATGGCAGCTGGATATACGGTGAAGCGGATCACTGGCAATGGGTTGATAATCTGCATACCGGATTCGTACTTGAAACACTGAACTCGATTTCAGACATTCTGGACAAAACTGATTACAACGAAGCCATAGAAAAGGGATTGGAGTATTACAAGAACAATCTCTTTGAAAAAGACTGGACAGCAAAGTATTTCAATAACAGCAAATACCCTCTTGATCCGCATAGCTGCGCGCAGGGAGCAATAACGTTCATGGAATTGAGCCAGTTTGCTCAGGACAATGGGCAAATAGTGGAAAGTATCCTGCAAAAGGGAATCGCTGATCTCTGGGACATTAAGCGTCAGGGCTTTATCTTTCAGAGAAGTTCATCATACGCTAAAAGAATGATACACATCAGATGGAATCAAGGCTGGATGTTCAAGGCAATTTGCAGATATCTTGGAGCAGAAAAATGAGAATTTGGTTCGATGTCGATAATGCTCCCCATGTACTTGTTATTAAACCCATAGCTGAGGAGCTGACACAGCGTGGGCATACTGTCATTTTTACTGCCAGAGACAGATCTTCCACCTGCGAGCTTCTAGATTTGTACAACCTGGATTACATCAAGGTCGGAGGTCTTTACAGAAATTCCACCTTCGGTAAGGTAACAGGAACAATCAGACGAGCCTTTGCTCTGAGGAAAGCCATGAAGAAATGGCATGCGGATGTTTCATTCGGTCATGGATCCAGAGCACTTCCACTTACATCTGCCATGCTGAAGGTTCCAAGCATAACCATGTACGATTATGAATGGGTCAATCCATCATTGTTCAACAGATTCTGCTCAATGATTCTCCTACCGGATGTGATTACATTAGAAAGATGCCGGGAAGCAGGAATAGATTCCGACAAGGTCAGCTTCTTCCCTGGCTTCAAGGAAAACTTGTACCTGAACAATGTTGAACCCGATCCATCAATCGCTGCTGAATTGGGACTCAAAGATGATAAGATTAAGGTTCTGCTCCGGCCACCAGCAACTACTGCTCATTACCATAACCCTGAAGCCGAGGAAATTCTTGATGCCTTGTTAGCAAAACTGTTGAATAATCCTGAGGTGCAGTTAATATGGATTCCCAGAACACCTGATCAGAACGAACTGGTCGGCGGAATACATAAAGCTGAAGTCATCATCCCGGAAAAAGTCTATCCCGGCCCCCAGCTCATTCTTACCTGTGACGTTGTAATTGGTGGTGGCGGTACTATGACCAGGGAGGCTGCAGTACTTGGAGTCCCCTCATTTACATTTTTTATGGGCAGACTGGGTGCAGTAGATTCCGCTTTGCACAATAGCAATAAACTTCAGATACTGCGGAACAAAGAAGAGGTTGCGATATTTGATTCCCATAAAACCAAATTATCAGTTTACTCAGCAGGATATAGAACCATTTCAGCAATAGTGGATTATATCCTGAATTAACTTTCTTCCATATGTGTAATCTCCGAGACGCAGAAACGGAATTTACCACTTTTTGTGCGAGGAATAGCATCAACTTTTTTCAGAATGACTGAAACTGAGCCTGGAACCATGTGTCTGATTCCACTGATCAGCTTCTCTCCATCTGATTCCAAATACCCTTCAGCTGGAATTATCCTCACCTCAAGTTCTTCCGGAATCCCCTGGAACAACTGCGATTCAAGTATGTGCTCCACTTCCTTGAAAGGAAATGTCAGGTTAGAAGCTGAAAGAAGTGAACCGTCAGGCATAAGGAGAAGGTCTTCTCGTTTAGTGTCAATTCGGGCTATTCGGCGAGAAGATCTACCGCAGGAGCATTCTCCGGGAAGGAACCGAGTCATATCACCTGTTCTGTAACGTAAAAGTGGAAAACCAAGATTACTTAGAGATGTTCCAACAAGTTCTCCATATTCGCCTTCGGGAACAGGCTTTCCCGATGAATCGACAATTTCAAGATAACAGTTCTCCCAATTCTCATGAAGACCATTCTTACAGGCAAATTCGGAAGCTGAAGCAACGCGTTCCGTCAAGCCGTAATAGTCCCATACATAGCATGAGAACACTCTTTCAATAACTTTCCGCTGAAAATCAAGCAGAGGCTCTGCTCCGTAATACACTCCCTTTAGTGGAAACGATAATCCCCTTCTATCAAGACTATAGGCCAATGCATAAAGAACAGACGGATACCCTTCAATTGCTTTAACTTGGAATTTTGTCAGAGCCTGATAATATGCCGGTGCTGTTTCAGGTGAAAGATGATAGGTTGATAAGTAAACCTGTTTTGCTCTCCTGTTGATTCTCCAGAAGGGTGGCTTTTTCTGTTTTAGAGGAACGATCTGATGTCCCCCCAGCATTCCCCGCCATTCTTCCCCAAATCGAAGACTTGTTTCAATCCTCTGTCTCCAGATCAGAGCTCGCTCCCAGTCGATGCAATCCTCAGTCCACATAATTTGTACAGGCATACCGGTGGTTCCGCTGGTTCCGTGCTGAATCAGCTTCCCTTTAAACGCATGATTGATAAAGGATTCAAAATTCATCCTGACCTGTTCTCTATCAAGCACGGGTACGCTTTCCAGGACAAGCAATGGATCCTTAATGATATTCTCAGCTGAAGGAAGCATGTCTTTATAGAATTTTGTCTTTTTGGCTGCTAGAAGGACTTTCTCTAATTGAGCTTTTCTATGCGATGCAATCCGTTCTGGAGTTGAATGCTGCATCTTCTGCAATTTCCGTACAAGGGTCTGAAAGCTTCTCCCATTTTCATGAACCCATCGCTTTCTCCCGAAAAGAGATACTGCGGTATTCTGAACAGGATATGGCAAGAGGTGGTAAATTTTCTCCAGGAAATTCGAGTAGTTGCTCATTTCAGGCTATCGTCCTGTAGACTGGAGAATATCCGATTCAGCTCTGATAGTACATGTTCCAGTGAGTACTCTCTGACTGCCTTTACTCTATTATTCCGGCTCATGCTGATTCTCAACTCAGTATTTCTGACAAGTTCAAGAAGCCGATTTGCCAATGCATCTATATCTCCGGGCTCGATGATGAAACCATTCTCTCCATTTGATACAACGTCAGGGATCCCTCCCACTCTGCTGGCAACGATTGGAAGACCTGATGACAGTGCTTCGATAATAACGTAAGGTAAACCTTCATTGTAGGAAGGTAAAGCCAGTATGTCGCAGAAAGCATATAGAGACGGTAGCATGATCTCATCAAACCACCCGAGGAATTCCACATTATCATCAAGATCCATCCTCTTCCATTTATCCTCAACCTCATCGAAGCTGCTTCCGCCTGTCATGACCAATTTTGCTGATGGAGCTTCAGGTAAGATCAGTTTCACCGCGTCAAGCAAATCGTAGACACCTTTTCTGAAAGGATCAAGACCACCAACGAAAAGAATACGCACTTCTCCAGGGACAGCAGGAAAATCTCTATTAGTTGCATTGAATCTGCTGGTGTCAACTGAACTTGGTACAACTGAAAGTTTCTCGACAGCAATGAACGAGGCAACAAGATTCTTTACTTTCTCAGAAAGAAGCATGATCCTGTCAGGAATCCTAAGAACACTTCTTATGAGGAATTTGTGAATCCTTCCAGCGGGTTCATAAAATTGATCGAAAGCCCCCAGATAGTGAAGAGTTATTCTTTTCCCAAGTAATCGACCGATTGTACAATAGAATGCATTTTCCCAGAAAGGGAAAAAACTGACACCGCAAATATGGACAATTTCCGCTTCGCTTCTCATAAGAACAAAGGGAAATCTCAGTATATTCCTTACCGTTACACATAACCCTGATAACACCCGAATAAACCCCGTATTGAACGCTTCTATGTATCCTGTGCCTGATCGGATTTTTTCCTTTTCCGGTCTTGCGGTATCAAAGAGCTCAAATTCCCCAGATCCTGATAAAAGATCCTTTACATATCTGGATACACCACCGAACCTTAAATACGGGCCAATAAGGATTGCCTTCACGATTACAACTGACCCTCTGTCTCTTTATACCAGTCTACTGTTCTGCGTAAGCCCTCATTCAAATCCACAATAGGTTTGAATCCAAGGGATTTCAAACGGGAAACATCGGCCTTCCACCTTAGTGGAACTCCAGGGCGAACAGTCCCTTTGTACACGATTTCGGGGTTAACATTCATAATATCACAAAGGTTAGTTGCAATTTCGGATATCTCTGTTGACCTGCCTGATGCAATATTGAAGACCTCGCCAGACAATTTGCTTTTCTCAGCTAGAATTAGAAGAGCATTAATTAGATCGGCAATAAATATGAAATCCCTTGCTTCTCTGCCGGAACCATAAAGGTCTAGTCTATCGGGATTGGTGGAGATTTTCTGAATAATATCATAGATGACCTGTTTTTTCTGCCCGGGACCGAAAACTGAAAAAGGTCTGGCTGATACAGCCTGCAATCCGTGAATATTAACATAAACATATAGATATCTTTCAGCAGCAAGCTTACTTATTCCATATGGAGAAATCGGCACGGTAATATCATCCTCACAGATTGGTATTGATGCTGGATTTCCATATACCGCTGCGGAAGATAGGTATACAAGTTTAGGTGGTTTGCTCAAAGTCCGCATGGTTTCAAGCAGGTTAAGGGTTCCTCTAAGATTTGATTCGAAATCATTGAAAGGCTTCTCAACGGACATCTGTACCGATGCACTACCTGCAAGATGAAAAACATAATCAAAAGAATTATTATTCAGATATTCCTTAAAATCATCAGTGATAAGGTTAATCTGGTCAAAGCAGATTTTCTTAAGTATAGAAGCACTGAGTTGACCGTCAGGTGGCACAATATCAGTGATTCTAACCGAGGATCCCTTGCTGACAAGTTCCCGCACAAGTTGAGAGCCTAAGAACCCGGACCCTCCTGTAACCAATACTGATTTATCATTCCAATGATCGTTCAATTCAACACCATTCTATCCGGAGTACTTTTTCTTGAGCAATTCTTCGAAAAGCTTTTCTCGTTTTCTTATCATATTTCTCAAACTGAAATTATCTACAACGTGCTGTCTCGCTGCTGTGATCACAGTTTTTCTAAGTTCTTTATCTGAGAGCAGTCGAGATATTCCATTTGCCAGCGCTTCCGAATCATCTGGGGGAACCACTAGGCCTGTCTGTTCATTAATAATAGCTTCTCGTACACTACCGACATCCGTTGAAATAACAGGAATACCTGTAGCCATTGATTCAAGTACAACATTTGGAAAAGCCTCCATATCAGAACATAGAACACATACTCTCATAAGTCTGTAAGCTGGAGCAACATCATTCAAGCCCCCAGTAAAGTGTACTGCTTCCAGCATCCCCAGCTTATTAACCTCATCTTTGACACTATTTTCCATTGTTCCATCCCCCACAATCAGGAAATGAATTTCAGGATGTGTCTTTCTGAGAACTTTACCTGCTTCAAGAAAAAGATCGTGTCTCTTTTCAGGCTTGAACCCTCCTACGATTCCAACAATAGGAACATCAGCTGGAATTCCCCAAGCATCAAGAAGGTATGCATCTGGGTCCCCTTGAGAGAATGAGTTTGTATCTACTCCATTATGTATTACGACCATCTTTTTTGAATCAATTCCCTCCCGCTCAACAAGGTATTGTTTATGTGCATTAGCAACTGCAACATACTGGTCTGTGAAAACGCTAATTTTGTCTAGCACTCCATTCCAGAAGTCTATAGTATGTTTACCTCCTGGTCTTCCAGTTGCATGCAGACTTTGGATTACAACTGGAACATGTGCAATTCGTGCTGCAATTCTCCCAAAGAAACCGGCATCGCCATTGCCAACAACCCATACGATTTGGGTATTGTTTTTTCTGAACAGTTTAATAAGGCGGTAGATTCCGTGAATACTGTATTTAGAAGGAATGATAGATCCCTCATATGGTACTTTCAGTTTCTGAACTAAAGGGCCTTTTTTAAGCAGACATACTCTTGCAGAAAACCTGTTTCGATCAAGCCCGTTTGCTACAGCGACAAGTTTATTCTCTGCTCCACCTCTGTTAAGAGACGATATAACAAAGTCAACTGGAATTCGATTCAAGTTTTTATTCTTATAACTAATAATTACCCACCTCTAAGGATAACAATAACTTAAGAAAGATACGATTACGTTAAAAATTATCAGCAATATTACATAATCTACTGACAGAGAGTGCACTCCTCAATATGAGAAAACCGGCTTATGCTACAGATAGTTGAAAAAGCACTGACACCGTTTGTAAACGCACAAGTATAATATGTAAATTGTCCATTTTCCACTTAATACTTGAACTGTAATGTTCACAACATTCTTAATTGAGTTAAATGAAAGAAAAGGAAATTCTTGGCATATGACTGATGTGATCAAACTGAATTCGAATCCAAGGATATGCTTCCTTATACCGACTGCATATGCGGCATTTATTAATAATATCGAAGGGGCGCGCAGTGGAGCTGAGTTTCAGATGGCATTAGTTGCACAATATCTTTCGGAAAAGGGATACAACATTGAAGTGGTATGCCAAGATAAAGGACATTTAGTTCATCATAAGAGCCATATTGCAGATTACAGGTTACTTCCTGGAATATCTCACGCAAATACAGTAAATTTAGCAATTCGATACTTCATGTATATTATTAATAATGTTGCAGATATATATATCACACGAATGATGACCCCCCTTCTGCCGGTCTACCGACTGGCAACAAGGCTGGTAAGAAAACCTTTAGTATTTTCCTGTGCCAGCCAATACGATGTGGCAAAGCAATTCAAAGGAAGAAATCTTCTACGATTTATAATTCCTGCATGCAGAGCCGCTTTGATAAATTGCGACGGAGTCGTCACACAGACAAAATGGCAAAAAGAAGAACTTGAGATAAACTACAGAAAAGAGTCTAAAGTTATATCCAACGCACTTAACATTGACGATTGGAAACCTGGTAATTCTCCAAGCGGTAGTAAAGTTGTCTGGCTTGGAAACATAAGACCCGTGAAAAGATTTGACAGATTAGTCCGAATTGCTGAAATGTGCCCAGATATTGATTTCACAGCCATTGGTGACATATCTGATGCTTCAGCACACCAAACAGATTATTTACCTTCTAACCTTCACTGGGTAGGTAGAAAGGGAAAAAGTGAAGTTAAGCGTATATTGCAGAAATCTCACATTTTATTGAATACTTCTGAGTCAGAAGGATTCCCAAACACTATCCTTGAAGCAAGGGCTTTGGGTTTATTTACGATATTTTTTAGAATAGACTCGTTAAGTGTTGGTTTTTTCAATCAGCAAGAAGATCTGGGGAAGGTTGTTGATACATGTCATGATGCTTCACAAGCAATCTATACCTACCTTAAATCCAATGATGAGTGGAAAAATCGCTCCCGAAAAGTTATACTTTCATGGGTGAAGAACTATTCAATTGAGATAGTTGGTCAGAAGTGGGAGAAGCTTATACAATCAATTGTTTCACCCAACGATGATTAATACTTTTAGACCAAATAGCTTACCTTTGGAGAAGTTTTGAAAACAATATGTGTTCATTCTGGTCAAGCTGGCTTTCATGATAATTGGATTAAGTTTATTAAGAAGCATGGTTACCAAGCGAACAGAATTAATCTGCTGTCTAACACAGCAATCCACAGTATTTACGACTGCTCCGCAATTATGTGGCATCTCAGTATGCTGCCAGCAAAGTTACAGGCCGCATCCTATTTGCTTAATGCTATTGAACATAATCAAACGATGCCAGTGTTCCCTAACTGGAAAACAAGATGGCATTTCGAGAACAAAATTGCCCAATATTATCTCTTTGGAATATTGGATATACCTACACCAAAATCATACGTATTCTGGTATAAGAACGAAGCTCTCAATTACATTAATTCTACATCCTTCCCATTAGTATCCAAATTAGCCAGGGGAGCTTCATCTATAAATGTAGAAATAATGCGCAATCTCAGAAGAGCAAAACAAAAAGTAAATAGTGCATTTTCAGGTTCTGGGATTCTATCAGAACCGGGTTATTACCCTATTCGCAGAAGGCATGGTTCGGATAAAATCAGGAATACACTGGCAAACATTCTTGTCAGATTCTATGCAGGCTTTAGGTACGTCTTTTCTGGAAAATACCCACCCCTACCAAGAGACTGGTGGATGCCTGAAAAGAACTATGTCCTCTTTCAGGATCTCCTTGAAGGTAATATGTATGACACAAGAATAACGGTTATTGGAGACAGAGCTTTTGCCTTTAGACGATTTAACCGTCCTAACGACTTTCGAGCATCTGGAGGTGGTAAGATAGATCACAACCCAGATGAAATCGATATGAATGCCGTAGCTATGGCCTTTAGAATAAGTAAGATGGGTGGTTTTCAGTCTATGGCTTATGATTTCCTGTACGATGCGACGAAAACATTATGTGTTAGTGAAATGTGTTTTGGATATCAGAATGTTGCTGTTCATGATTGCCCTGGCTACTGGGATTCACACCTGAACTGGCACGAAGATAGTATGTGGCCGGAGGAGGCTCACGTCATAGATTTTATTCGTCATATTGAAAATTAGATGTTAGTGTTATCCATACCATTCAACATATATTACTATATAGATAGCGTATGATTTATATTAGGATACCGAATATAATAAGATTACTCCGTGTCTATTTTATCAACCTCCATCTGCAGTATTTCAAGAAGTGCATGCCTATGAGATTCACATCTTATAGTATTAATCAATCTAAGAAGATTAGCTTGCTTTTTCCCTGCGAATAACAATTTCCCGGTTTTTTCATACATTCGTTTCTGCAAGTTAGATAACTGTAGAACAGTCGAAATGTATGATTTATGCTTCATAGTACAATATTCGTTCCACTTCTTTTGAATTGTAATATCACTAACAATGTCTTTAGATATTTCTGCAATTTTATTCAGAAGAAGCGTCTTCGTCTTGTCAGTGGATAATTTCACTTTGAATTCACCATCAGCACATTGTCTGTACGGAATTATTTCAATGCCTGAGATTGCTTTCTCACACAGATTGAGTTTCACTAAGTAGCCGGTATACCATGCATCTCGCCGTTTTGATAACCACGGAAAAAGAAAGTTACCAGTACCATAGATAATCGGTGAATCATGATAAACTTCAATACCCGAAATCACATGTGAGTGGTGGCAGATAACAGCGTCAGCTCCCTCCTCAGCAAGATACCTGCAGTAATCTCTCATCCACGGACTGGGATATTCATATAATTCGTTACCTCCATGAAAAATATATATAATGATATCAGCTTGTTCTTTCGCTTCATGCAGTCTTTTTCTATCGAAAAGAGGGTCTATAGGACAAGCGCCTGGTGATTCAATAGCAGCTATTGAGAACTCACTTTCTGTTCCAGCAAGGATACCTAATCTAGATTTTCCTACATCGATGAAAAGAGGTTTCCTTGCTGAATTAATGTCTTTCCCAGCTCCGACTATTCCCAACCCACTATTCTTACAATATTTCAGTGTATCAAGGATTCCTGAAGCTCCAAAATCAAGGATATGATTATTCGCAAGATCAACAATGCCGATTCCAAGGGATGCAATTGAATCTGAACAGGATGGGTCAGCTTTTAAGGATGGTCCTGTTTTGGGAATTCCTTGTGTAGATTCAGTTAGTGGACATTCCAAGTTTGTTATAACAAGATCACTATCCTGAAATGCACTTATTATACCTTTATCAAAGATATGCGATATTTTGTCCGAAATCGGAATACCTTCGTTATT
>DAOWFD010000354.1 GCA_030638185.1 Candidatus Aegiribacteria sp. | reverse complement strand
GTATTCCTATATTATGGTGTATGATCGATTATCTTACTATAGGCCTGTCCAGGGTTCAGGAAGGGTGCAGCTGGGTGTTGAAATCGTAGATATCAGTGGTCAGTAGCAGGAATAATGGCTCATGAGATAGGATAGAATGGGAGCATTAAATGGAAGGAATATTTGTTGTTCAGCTTGTAGGTGTTGCAGGCTTGTTCATAGGTTTAGGGTTCTTCATTTCGATAGTATTGAAAATGCACAAAACTCTAAGTGAAATGAAGGGAACGCTTTCGTCTCTCGGCAGGGAAATAGAAGAGCTGACCCCCCGCATTTCCTCGGCAGTTCAGGAAATCGAAAAAACCGGTGAGGATATAGGGATAACAGCGAATGCAACAACCGCACTTCTGAACAGGATAAACGGTAAAGCAGGGTCATCCCAGATTATCGACGGAGCAGTTCGTTTCATGCCTGTGGCAGTTACTCTTCTACGTTATATTGTACCATTGTTCTCCTCCAGGAGGAAAAACAAATGAAGCATTTTGTATTTCTGACGGCCCTGCTTCTGCTGGCAGCCTGTGCCGGGCCGGCAACCGGTCCTGTAAAGGGAGTTCTTATAGTTTACGAGCCTGATATTGATATGCAGGATATGGACGATCTGTTGGAGGAAATCCAGCTTCATGTAATAACAGTGGATACCGAGAATGTCTTTGCTTTCTCCACCTGCTCAAGAGAGAATTTCAGGGATGATCTCAAGACAAGGCGTACGATTCTGTTCATAACCGAGAACAGTTTTCAGCTTCCCGATGAACTTCAGGAGTCCGACGGTATCTATCTCGGAGAGAATATCTGGGCGAAGGATCAGGTTGTTCTGGGAATAGTGCTGCCCGGGTTCACCGATACAGATGCACTTTCTAATCTGCTTGAACAGACTTACAACCATCACCTTGCATCATATATCTACGGGAGTTTCGTATCAACTCAGATGAGCAGCCCCGAGAGGATAGACAGCCTTCTTACACTCGGGTTCAGTATGGATATACCCAAATCGTATCATCTTGAAGAGTGGAATCCTGAAGCCGGATTTATCCAGTATCAGCGGAACGTATCCGATAAGTGCCTTCTAATGATGACCATCAGGTGGATCGATGATTCTGTAGTACTATCTCCGGATGAGGCGGTAGTGTGGAGAGAGGCGGTTGCAAGGAATTACTTCTACGATGCGGCTGCCGACTCCGTTGACAGATCATCTGTTGAGGTACAGTCCATGGATCTGAGAGGTCTTCATGGCTGGAAGCTTCTGGGTATGTGGAGAAATCCGGAGCACCTGAATGCGGGCGCGTTTACAAGTTATGTTCTTAGAAGTAACGGAAGAAGATACCTGCTTGATATGGAGATATTTCACGAGCACCGTGAGAAGGAACCGTATATTCGTGAAGGCTGGATTATTATGAATACATTCATACTGGGGGAATATAATGGCGGATGATATATCCAGACAGGATCTTGAGAGGATTGAAAGTGAATGGGTCAGCAATCCTTCTCCAATGCTGTGCGCAAGGCTTGCGGATACTCTGCGTCACATGGGCAGGCTTGATGAATCCCGGCAAGTGGCGGATACCGGTTTAAGAAGATGGAAGAACAATATTTCCATAACCGTGGTTCTCGCAAAATGTTATCGGGATTCAGGCCTTCTTGAGAAGGCTTTGGAAAGTTTCTCAGTGGTAAACTCGACGCAGCCGCAGAACCTTGTTGCGCTTGTAAACCTCGCGGAGATACACTTTCAGAAGGAAAATTGGAGTGAAGCTGTCAACTATTTTGAAGAATATCTATTCGAGCATCCAGGGGACGAGGAGGCCAGGGATAAACTGGAGGAGGCCAGATCCAGGAAGAATTCTTCAACACAGATCGCAACAGAGACTGAGGAAGACATACCCGAACACGAAGATGATGTTTTTCCAAAAACTGAAAGAATGAACAAAGTACTTGAGTCCCAGGGTATACTCAAAGAAGCATTCTCAGAATCAGTAGAGATGGAATCGGACGAATATTCCCTGGAAGATGACTTATTTATCGTGGGAAACTCGCCGGACAGCCTGCTTGGATTCTTCTCGGACGAAGAATGCAAGAGCCTTAAACTGGAATCCTACGATGCTGAGGATGAATGAAACCTTCCCGTACGATTACTGTCATAAATGGCCCAAATCTTTCTCAACTCGGCAGTCGTGAGACTGAACACTACGGAACCACTACCCAGGATGAGCTTTTGGAAATGATCGAGAAAAAGGCTTCCATGGATGGTTTTACGGTGGACTTCATCCAGTCCGATGTTGAGGGTGAGCTTGTCAGATCAATTAACAGCGCTTCAGGCAGTTCCCTTGGTATAGTCATCAATCCGGCAGCGTACTCTCACTATTCAATAGCTATCATAGATGCTCTGACAGCATTTGACGGTCCTGTGGTAGAAGTGCATATAAGCCGGGTATTTTCAAGAGAGTCCTTTAGAAACAACCTCGTGACCGCAAAAGCTGCGGACGCGTTCATAGCGGGTGCAGGAATCAGAGGCTATCTTCACGCCATGGATATCCTGTACGAGTTAGCCGAAAAAACGGAGGTATAATCAGTGCCCACCACAAACGATTTCAGGCGTGGTATGGTTATTGATATAGGCGGAGTGCTTTGCCAGATTGTCGAATTTCAGCATGTCAACCCCGGGAAAGGGGCTGCATTCGTAAGATCGAAAATGAAGGAGATACTCTCAGGCAAGGTTCTCGACCGCACATGGAGAGCCGGTGAGAAGGTCACCGAAGTAAGAGTAGAGCACAGGATCTGGGAGCTGCTTTACATGACCGATCTTGAATTCGTTGTCATGAACCCCGATACTTATGATCAGATACATCTTGATTTCGATCTGGTCGGAGATGCATCCAAATACCTCATTGAGAACAGCGAAGTAAAGATTGCGTTCGTTGATGATAAACCAATTATGGTTGAACCTCCGGATACTGTTAAGCTAGAAGTAGTTAAAACCGACCCCGGATTGAAAGGGGATACTGCAAGCGGTGGTTCGAAGCCCGCTTTCCTTCAGACCGGGCTCAAGGTTCAGGTACCGCTGTTCATTCAGGAAAAGGATGTTATAAGAATCGATACACGGAATGACAGCTACCTTGAAAGAGTTTCGTCCTGACACACCGCCGGATCATACTCATTCCGACGTACAACGAAGTACATAATATCCAGCCTCTTTATGACTCTATCCGCAGGGAATACAACTGGGATATGATGTTCATAGACGACAATTCACCTGATGGAACCGCGCAGCGGATTCAGAACCTGATGGAAAAAGATCCAGGGGTCCTGTTGCTTAGCAGGAAGGCCAAGGAGGGTCTGGGACAGGCGTACAGAGAAGGTTTCCAGAAGGTTCATGAATCTGACCGCTGGGACAGGATATTCATGATGGATGCCGATCTGTCCCATCAGCCGATGCACCTCAAGGAGATTGACAGCGCGCTTGATGATCATGTTTTTGTGGTGGGTTCCAGATATCTGAAAGGTGTCAGCGTACTGAACTGGTCCATCATCAGACTTAATCTCAGTTATTCAGCGAACCGGTATATCAGGTTACTAACCGGAATGCCTTTCAGTGACTGCACAAGCGGCTTCAGAGGCTTTCAATCTGAATTGATCCCATTGCTCCTGTCTTCGGACATCAAATCCTCAGGGTACGCGTTTCTTGTAGAAACCCTTTACGATGTCTGGAAGAACGGTACAGATATAGGTGAAGTGCCCATAGTTTTCGTAGAAAGGAAAACCGGGGATTCCAAGGTTTCGCTGCAAGTGTTTATTGAATCCCTTTTCACTCCCCTCCGGCTTCGAATCAAATCCCTTTTCGTAAGACAACCTCGTTAGTAGTTCTTCCAGAACCATGATATCAGGCTGTCCTGCAGTGCCCTTGCAGTCCTGGTTTGCCCGGTGGGTACCTCAAGCATTATCACCAGTATTATCTTTCTACCCGACGAAGAAGTGAGCAGTCCTGCAATCGTTGATGTATCATTCAAAGTCCCTGTTTTCCCGCGAAATGCTCCCGGGGGCAGATCTGCCATTCTTGTTCTCAGAGTTCCATCAACGCCGTTGACAGGTAATGTGGCAAGGAATTCCACTCCCCATTCCGCTGAACCGATTCCTTCGGAGAGTATTTCCGCAAGATGAATCGGTGTCAGGCTGTTGAATCTGGAAAGACCAGAGCCGTCGGCAAGCTGAAATTCTGTGAGCGAGGGAACAAGGTACCTCAGCAGCTGACCTGCCACATCACATCCCGCTCCCGTTGAAGCGGGATTGGATCCTGTTTCAAGGCTTGCTGTTCTCAGAACCATCTCAGCTATCATATTCCTGCTCCACTTATTCATTGAAGCCAGAAGAACGAACATCGGATCGGAATATATTACTGATGTTTGAAGAAGTGATCCCGAGTCAGGCTCTTCTCCCTGCAATACCTGATCGATATTCAAACCGGTGGCTTCCAGCTCCAGTGCAAGCATTCCGGCGAATTCGGCTGGAGGCCCAGCAAAGGGCTTGTAGAGTACAAGATGGGTATCTGGCGGTATGACCCCTTCCAGTATCAGCATAGGTCTGTTCTCAGCCCAGCCTTCTACATAAGTTCTTACAGATTCTCTGCTGCCGGTAACAAGATTGTTTACTATTTCCAGGTCAGGCAGCGGAGGATAGTAGAAGACTCTTATTGTATCGCCTTTAGTGGAGATTATCAGCTGAAGGATATTATCTCCTACCGAGAGACCCTCTATTGGGGGACAATAGGTTTTGCTCCAGTCGGAAGCATCCCATCCGGGGCAGTGTGATTCGCTGAAGAATCTTGTAGTGTCCCAGAAAAGGTCCCAGGAGGAACCCGGATCAAGTGAAGCTGCGGTTTCGAGGGCGACTATCCTGATGTGTTCCGCATTCAAGAGGGGTGCCCCGGCTCCCACTATGAAAAGCCTGCTACCGGCAGTATCGGCCATTACCCTGGTTTCATATACGTACGAAGGTCCAAGTTCCTTCAAAGCCACCAGAGTAGTCAGAAGTTTTACTGTAGATGCGGGTCTGAAATAGGAATCACCGTTAACGTTGTAGAGTATTTCTCTTGTATCTGCATCTGCAATATAAATGCCCGTTCTCCAGGATGATGGTATTGAAGGCATGTTAAACGATATTGACAGCATAAGCAACACGTGAACCAGTAGACTCAATCGGGTCTCCATCCATTCCATTTGATAATTGAAGAAACTGCATTAGATTCCTTGAATATAACTTACCGATAAACGAAAAAAAACGAAGAGTAACTGGAGGTTCTTATGCTTCTTAAGATAACTGTGTTGACTTTATTGATTATTCTCTCTGGATGTGGTAAACAGCCGGAAAGCAATAACGCTGCTGACGTTAATGATGTGGTTGACCTGGCAGGGGAGTACGATGACAGCGTTGTACTTACAGTAGGCGACAGGAATTTTACAGGTTCCGTTTTGGCTCCTATTCTTGAACGTCTCAATGGTGATTCACTGATGGTTAATATGAAGCTGGAAGCGTTAATAAACAGAATGCTGATACTGCAGAATGCACACGACAGAGGGTATGATTCAACCCGTGAAATGGCGCTATACTTTTACGAGAGGGAGAGAGAGAAGCTTCAGAATGACTGGTTAGTATGGATCCTTGATCAGAAGGTGGAACTGCCCCCGGATACCGTTGAAGAGTACTATTCACAGATGGGCACAATGCTGGTATACAGAGCGATCACTGTCAAGGACAGAGCCCACTGCGATAGCCTGAGGCAGCTTGTTATAAATGGTGAGAACATGGGCGATCTTGCTGAGGAGTATTCGATTAATACCCGTGAGGCCATCAACAGAGGAGTTCTGGGCCCGGTAGATATGATGGAAGCATTTCCAGGGGATTACATGCTTCTTCGTGGTCTTGAGACTGGCGAGTTATCTTCATTGGATTCATCCTATTCCGGCTGGAGATTTCTCAGAATTGACAGTACTTATCAAGACACCATACCGCCCTTCGCAGAGATCAAAGACATAATAGCGAGCAGAATACTCGGAAGGCTGAAAATGGCGTACAAGGATGAACTCTTTGACAGCCTGAGAACGGTCAACAACCTCCAGATAACAGAGGGTATTCCTGAACTGATTGCAAGTCATTTCCTTGAGAACAGCCAGGATTACGAGCCTTTTACATCCGAACAGGAGAATATGGTCGCATATTCCTTCACCGGAGGTAGAAGAACGATCTACTCTCTCGCTGAAAATATCAGGAACCTGCCTCCGATAGGCTACAATGATCCCGATGATCCCGATTGGATTAGGGAGTACAGCTGGCTTCTGGGTCTTTACGATATCATGTCGATGGAAGCGAAGCAACTCGGTATGGATACACTGCCTGACAACGTTTCATATATGGATCAGCGTTTTAGTAACCAGGTGCTTGATGTCTATTATGCGGAGGTTATAGAACCGAGGCTGATTCCCACCGAAGAGAAACTGCTGGAGATCTACGAAGCTGAGAAGGATTCGCTTATTATCCAGGAAGAGAGAGTATTCAAGACAATATCTGCTGTTGGAGAAGGACAGCTGGACCTGTTCAATAGGGTTATGGAGTCCGGCGGTGATCCTTTTTCGATGATCGAAGAACTGACAGCCGTACAGAGCATCCTTGCTCCCGGGGAGTCCATAATAACCAGACCCATGACAGTATCTGATATACCGCCTCCATGGAACGAGATGCTTTTCAATGCTGAGATGCATGAGTCTGTCACCTGTTCCGTTTCGGCTGAACAGCTACTTCTGTTCGAATTAACGGAGATACGACCGGAACACATAGCGACCTTTGATGAATCACAGGACCAGTTACTGGCAATCTTCCGGTCAATGGAAGAAGAGGAAGTAATATCCGGACTTGTAGACAGTCTCCGTTCTGTATATCATATTGAGATTAACAGGGGATTTGTCGACAAGTTCATCTACTCTGATTCGTTATCGATAGATCAGCCCTAGATGAGTTAAAAGTCTGTGCAAAACGAGCTTAAATGCGTATATGATGTGTTTCTGGAGGTGTACCAATGATCTGTAGATGCTGCGGACACGATAACAATGGACGGGATACGGGTAGGTGCAAGAATTGTGGTTATGAGCTTTCAACTCAGAACGATCCCTTACAAACACAGCGCAGCGGCCTTCAGAGCAAACTTGAAACACCCGTGCATTTCCAGGAGAGAACTGAATTCAAAACTCCTCCATCAAGAGGAAACAGCGTGATGATAGGTATTCTTATAACCATTGCAGGGCTTGTGGCAGCGTTTGTCATTACAAATGTTTTTGAAAGATCCGAGTACATACCGGAACTTCCTGAAAGGGAGCGCTTTGAGGAAGCTGTCGAGGAAACCCATGTAGATCCTATTGCAACCCTCATCGCCTCGGATATTGTCTACGTTATGAACGACAGCGCTTCGCGAGCCCTGCCAAGAGCAAATGTTGACATGACAATCATACCCGAAGGCTCTACAGTGTCATTTCTTGGAAGCTGGCCTGTTCCTCTGCGGCCTGCGACTACATTCGTTATTCAGAAAATCAGTCAGCGTGAATTCAAATCTCTGGAGATCGACAGGCTCTGCGTCTGGACCGACAGCACCGAGACCGATTTCATCTCAGCACCGCTTATCAGGATAGAGCAGTCAAATGTGGACACCATACCCTCCACAGTTCTTGTAAAACTCTACTTCACTCCGGAGATGATGAGGGGCAGTGTGGAGGAATTCAGTATACGGTACGATAAGGCTATTACTACATCTGAGTTCTCCGACAACCAGTTGAACGACCTCATTATTACAGTATCCCGAAGGCTGGAGAGGGAGGATTATGGAGGACGCAGGATTCAGGTTGCCACTCTGTTCGATTACAATGCATACAACCTTGGTGATGCTGTTGACATAATGAGAAGAATTGTTCCCATGGCTATCGACAGCCTCGGTTATGAAGGATTCTCCTTAAGCGTTTTCACGCTTACTAACTGAGTCTGTTTTCTTCAGTTCAGCGGATCTGCATACAGGGGATTCCCGGAAAGGTTTCTGAATGACCGACCGGCAGAAACTTGAAATATTCTCTGAAATACTGCGTTACAGGACCGTATCTCGACAGCCTGGAGAAGTCTTTGATAAGAAGCCCTTCAGAGAAACTGCTGAATACCTGAAAAAAGCCTTCCCGCAAGTGCACAGACATTTCAAAAGCGAAACCATTGGCGACGGAAGCCTTCTTTATACGCTTCAGGGTGCAGATCGATCGCTGAAACCTTTCATGCTTACCGCCCATCTGGATGTGGTCCCCGCTGAGGATGGTGAAAAGTGGCCTGAACCTCCTTTCTCCGGCACCATCAGGGACGGAAGGATATGGGGAAGGGGATCTATCGATTACAAGGCTGGTGTCTCCGCCATGCTTCAGGCCTGCGAGGATATCCTTGAAAGAGGGTTCAAACCGGACCGGACAGTGATTCTTGCCTTCGGGCATGATGAGGAGGTTGGTGGAAATAGCGGGGCCTCTGAAATCGTGAGAATTCTCAAGGATAGAGGTGTATCCCTGAGTTCTGTGCTTGACGAAGGCGGATACATCTACAGTTACCCCTGGATGAAGAGGGATGTAGCTGTTATAGGACTCGCGGAGAAGGGATACCTCACACTCAGGCTGGCAGCACAGGGAATTCAGGGGCACGCTTCAGTTCCGGACCGCAATACTGCGGCCGGCAGCCTTTGCAGATGTCTGGCTGAACTTGAAAAGAATCAGTTGACTGTGAAGCTCTGTGGCCCTGTAGAAATAATGCTTCAGGCAACATCAGAAATGTTCAGGGAATCCGTGATGGCCAGTGATCGCATACCGACTTCCGGAGAGATGATTCGAATCATTGAAAAATGGCCTTCAGGAAACGCTCTTGTAAGAACTACAACAGCCATAACCATGATCCGGGGCAGCAGTAAAGAGAACATCATTCCCGCGGAACCCTTTGCCCTTGTAAATTTCAGGGCGATACCCGGTGATCATTCGCTTGACATTTTTAACCATGTGCGGAGCATAGCGGAACCACTAGGAGTAGATGTAAGGTATGAGGATACTAATCAGATTCACGAACCCTCCGGCATAGCTTCAATGGATACGGAGGAGTACAGAGCCATACAAGTAGCTGTCCGGGGAATCTGGCCGGGTATCCCGGTTGTGCCTGGCATTTTCCCGGCAGCCACCGATTCAAGACATTACTGCAAAATAGCTGATAACGTGTACAGGTTTGAGCCTGTTCACCTCGGAAAAGACGGCCTTGGAGCACTTCATTCCGAAGGAGAATCCATTACAATCGAAGATTATCTCAATGGTGTCAGTTTCTACACCGCTTATATAGGGATCGTAAGTACTACATGAACAGATCCGGGGAGAACGAAGTTCTCAGAAGAACCACAAGGATTACACTGGCAGGGTTAATACTTAATGTATTACTGTCTGGCTTCAAGCTTGCGGGAGGGATTCTGAGCAGCAGTCATGCTCTGGTGGCGGATGGTGTACACAGCCTCTCCGACTGCGTCACAGATGTGGCCATATTAGTTGGAGCGAAGTACTGGACAAAACCATCCGATGCGAATCATCCACACGGCCATGCAAGAATAGAGACCATTATATCCGGATTCATCGGGGTTTTCATAATACTTACAGGTCTTTACATCGCATGGAGGTCCTTCGGTGCCATAATGAACCCCGCTGAAAATCCACCGGGGTGGCCCGCCTTCGCTGTGGCAGTGACAGCCGTTATTACCAAGGGAATTCTCTCCAGATGGACGTTAAGAACGAGCAGAAAACTAAAATCCCCTGCTCTCGCCGCCAACGCGATGCATCAGCGGTCCGATGCTATCAGCTCGATCCCGGTAGCAGTAGTGGTGCTTGCTGCAAGGATTAAACATTCGCTTGTAGTGATGGACGGCATTGGAGGAGTCTTCGTATCTATATTCATTCTAAAGCTGGGAATCAATGTATTTCGATCTGCTTTGTGGCAACTGTCGGACACTGCTGCTCCTACTGAGATAATAGAAGAACTGAGGAGAATCGCCTTATCGGTGGATGGGGTTGCGGATGTTCACGATCTCAGGACAAGATATCAGGGAGATGGTATCCAGGCTGACATGCATATTGTGGTTGACGGTCGTATGCCACTTGGGGAGGCATTCTCCATACTCAAAAAGGTTGAGCGGGACCTTTATATGATCGGGCCAGGCGTTGTTGATGTTATGGTGAGGCTTGAACCGGATTAATTCCGGTTGAACAGAAGCGCGGCTTTAACAGCCCTTGCCTCATACTCAGAGAACCATATAATAATTAGAGGATTTTGCATTCCTTACAAGGAGTCGATAATGAGTTTTAGAATTATAAGTAGCGCTTTTAAGGATAACGAACATATCCCTCCCTGGTATTCCCTGTCCAAAGGTGATGCATCTCCTCCGATCGGCTGGACAACACCTCCAAAGGGTACCGCCAGTCTGGCCCTGATAGTTATCTGCACAGATCCTGATACGGGTAAGGTGTACTGCCACTGGGTAGTGTACAACATACCTCCGAAAGCTATTACAATTGACGGTAAGCAACCACACAGAAACGTTTCACATGACGGTACTCTGCAGGGAGTCAACAGCTTCGGTGGAGTGGGCTGGGATGGTCCTGACAGCTATATAAGGGAACAGGAGCTGGTCTTCAATCTCTACGCCCTGAATAGTAAGCTGGATCTTCCCGGCGGAGCTTCTTTCCGTGATGTTGAGGATGCCATGAAAGACCATATTCTGCAGGTGGTCAAACTTACTGGAAAGTATTCACCATACTGAAACCTGAAGAACTGAGAAGCGAATTCGCGCCGTACTGGGGTATCCGCCCGGATACAGTATTTCTGAATCATGGTTCTTTCGGAGCCTGTCCCGCTGAAGTCAGCAATCATCGAAAAGATCTGCTTTGCGAACTGGAAAGACAGCCACTGGATTTCATTCTGAGACAGTACATGCCGGAGATTCCCGGTATACTGGAGAAACTGGAGGTCTTTACCGGAGCATCTCCTGGTTCTGTAGTACTCGTACCCAACGCGACCACAGGTGTGAATACTGTCCTTTCAAACCTGCGGCTGAATCCTGGAGACGAACTCGTAACAACAGGCCAGGAGTATTTCGCATCCAGGAACGCGCTTCAGTTCTACGCT
>DAOWFD010000017.1 GCA_030638185.1 Candidatus Aegiribacteria sp. | reverse complement strand
CATGGACTGAATTACATTCTGGAACGATTCGGCTTTCGCTTCTTCAATCCGATAGATGAAGAAGAAAAAGATCGGACTTTCTTTCAATGCCCTGACCAGGTAGTTGAAAAGCTCCAGAGAATTGTCGTCTGCCCAGTGAATATTGTCTATACAAACAAACAGAGATGATTCTGAAACCTGAAGCTCAAGGAATCTCCGTACACCTTCAAAAAGCCTGAACTTGTCAAGCATGAATATGCTTTCATCCATCTCCACCAGTTCGTCAGATAGCTCAGGTACGATTTTTGTCAATTCGATCTGAAATGCCTGAGGCATTCCATCGATTATACCCTTGCCTTTCTTTCTGTAAACGCTGCGGATGATCTCTCTGAATGCATAGTAGGGAATGGACTTGGTTGTTGCCGATAAATTACTCGCCAGGTATGTAAAATCCTGGTAACAGGAATCATTTACGATCTCATGCACCAAACGTGTTTTTCCTACACCGATCTCTCCACGGATACACGTCGTTCTGCTGGAAGTTTTCCGATCAATAGAACTTCTAATTCTGCTTATCTCTTTATCCCGACCAATTATCTTTTTCGTCGGAGTAATGACTCTCCTGTACTCTTTCGTGAAGGCGCCAATTCTGTCTCTTCCGTGTCTTTTTGCGCTGAAGAGACGGCGATCAGCGGCATTGAAGACAGATAGCCAGTCTTGCCCGTCAATAGGAAAGGACGCTATGCCGATACTGCAGGTCAGACTTATCTTTGAGAACTCCCTGGAACGGCACTGTTCCAGAAAACGGGATGAGATTCTAACAGCCTGCTTGTATCTGGTATCCGGAAGTATACATACAAACTCATCTCCGCCGTATCGATAAATACTGTCTTCCTTCCTGAGAAGATCCTTGAGAAAAGCAGCATATTCAACGAGAACGTCATCACCCATGGAGTGACCATATGTGTCGTTGATGTTCTTGAAATAATCAAGGTCGATAATAACTATGGAAAGAAAGGTTTTCTTTGAGCCTGCTTCACGAATGTACTCGAAAACAGTTCTGTTCAGGTAACGGCGGTTATACAGACCTGTAAGATCATCAATATATTCAACACCTGTTTCGTTTATCATAGATTTATGCTCATCCTTCAAGGCAGTCCTGATTTGATTATACTGCATGATAATCCATCAGAAAAGTAACATTACAAATAATCAGTTGAATCAGCTGTTTAATATTCGTCGCATGACAATGAATTCAACTGAAATCTCCACATCGCCTTCTATCAGATACATGTATATGCCGTTAAAGGCATTGTCCATATTCCAGTGATATTCATCACCGGTAATTTCGCCTGAATTGAGGTGCAATCTCCAGATGCTATCGTATACTCTTATTCTTTCCCCGACCTCTATCACGGGGGCAGCATACACCCGGGGAATGTAGTTCGCGTCAGGTTCACAGATGCGTCCGCTCAAGCTGACATGATATTTTTATGCGTCATCATTTTAAATCAAGAACACCGAACCTGATTCCGGAATACTGAATGAAAACAGTCAACACTTTATTCTGATGGTATCTTTTTTTCCTCTGATTGCTTTCAATATATGGTTCAATCACGGTCGAGAGGAATCAGCCGGTTTTGGTCTGTCCGTGTGCTTTATTTATGGTCTGTCCTGCGTCCGACCGCAACTTTCTCCGTGTGAAGTAGACCATCCTGAAGAGTTCCCTCAACCTTGTAAAACCCTGCCACGGGAAAACAACAGGAATGGTAATCAGGAAAATCGCGTTGGCAAACCTCTTCATTCTGGCATTCATGAGGCGCCTGAACAGGGGTTTCAGAAAGCGGGGGAGCTTTACATACACGGCCATCATCTTCACGAGAACATACGCCACATCGCGATCCGGATGCTTGAGCACGCTTTCCCCGACAATAGATCCTTCTCCCTGGTATATCCGCATCTCTATATCTTCGTCTATCAGATCCATGTCCTTGCAGATCTCGAAAATCTCCGTCCGTGGGAATGGAAAAAGCATGTGCGACTGAACAGCAGAGGGATTCAACTCATCGACAAGATTAATCGTCTCCCACATCTGTTCAACGGTTTCTCCAGGGAAACAGAACACTGCGGACAGTTCCATTGGTATGTGATATTTCTTCACAAGGTTAATGCTCTTCCAGATATCCTCGATGGCAGTATTCCGTTTGAGCACTTTCTTTCGGAGAGCTTCATTCCCTGCATCTATCCCGATAAAGAGATTCATACAGCCCATCTTATCGAGAAGGGCGATGGACTCCTCATTCATACGGGTCGGAAACGCATTGCACGAGAATGGCAGGGCGATCTCTTCAACGTACTTCTCGCTGAATTCAGCAAGCCATTCCCCATCCAACATGAAGAGATCATCCTGAAAACTGAGCCTTCTTGCGGAGTACTTCTCCTTGTAGAACTTCAATTCGGAGATCATATTGCCAACAGATCTCCTCCTGATGTACCTGCCTTTTCCCTGATACATCTTCCTGCAGATGTTGTTGTGACAGTATGAGCAGCTGAATGGGCAACCTCTACCGCTGATCACCTGAACAAGCTCTTTGAAGCAGCCGTACTGGTAGAACATCTCCTTGTCAGGGAACGGAAGAGTATCGAGATCGTCTATCAGGGATCTCAGCTCGTTGCGTACGATCGATCCATCTTTTCTCTTGACCCAGATGTTGAGAACGTCGAAGATGTCCTTCCCCTGTTCCATTCGATCTGCAAGCTCCAGTATAGCCAGCTCGCCCTCCCCACGGCAGATCATGTCGATGTCAGGATTTGAGATTACGAACTCGGGAAGCGATGTTGGGTGTATGCCCCCCACCAGAACGGGCACACTGAGCTTATCTTTCAGTACATGAGCAATTCTGCACACAGTGGGATACTCATTGGTCGTCGATGAGAAGGCAACCAGGTCTGGAGAGAACCGCTCAGCCTTCTCTATCATCAGTTCCTCGTTATGAAAGATTCTCAACAATTTGCTGTTCCAGTAAAAATTGTTATCCAGACCGGGATCAAAGATCAGATCAACTGTATGTCCCCCGCGCTTCAGGACTGCTGAGAGGTATTCTATCCCCAGGCTCTCTCTACCCCGATAATAGAACAGTACTTTCATCATTCTCCTTGTATGTGGTCTCACGGATTTCAGGCAGGATAGTACGGTAACGGAAGTAACCTGACTGATCTGCTGAGAGTTTTTCACGGCCAATACCGGAGACACCATATCGGACAGATAACTGAATTGTCAATGCCCTGAATCGCTGCAGATATATAATTTGATTAATAGAAACTGGAGGTCGCTGTCCAACATGTCCGGGGCGATGATCAAAGCCAGATCGTGGATACTGAGCAGGACAGCCTCGAAATCAGCAGCTGTATCTCCTCCATTCTCGTACACAATCAAAATGGTTTTAGCAGCTGTGAGAAGCATTTTTGCGGCAAGAGCCCTTTCTGATTCAGGCAGTACTCCTGCGATAGTGACCAGCCTGCCGGCGCGGATGATAGTCATTTCCGCTGTTTCCTGTGACAGTAGTACACTATTGCAGCAGGCTTCTCCTATCATGACCAGATCCTGAATATCGTCAGGCGGAAATGCTGCAGCGTTCAATGCAAGAATACTTCGTTCGGGAAGTGTTATGGGAGCAACCCTGAGGGCATTCAAATATGAATCGGCCGCTTCTTCAATTTTTCCAGATGCAGCCTCCGACAGAGCCTGGAGCATCCATCCTTTCCAATACGCCGGATAGATACTATTGAACTTCACGGCAGCATTCCCGGCAGCGAGTACCATTCCATCATCCTGATAAGCCTGGGCCAGAAAAAGCCAGGTTCTCTCTTCGAACGGTATCCATGAAGACGTTCTCTCGAGTATCAATGACGTGCTGCCGGCTGATCCGGCGCCGTACAGACCAAGCACTCTTCCGCGTTCCAGCAGGCTGTAGCCCTTGATAATGATCATACTCCAGAAGATAGCGACCGCCAGGAGAACAAGCAGTACAGGTGATGGAATACGGATCGTTCTGCCTCTGGATGGCCTGTCAAGGATAACGCCGATACAGAGGGCGATCGGTAGAGCTCCAAGAGGAGTTGCCAGCGGCAGATCAGCTGCCATGAAAGGCCATGTACAGAGAAGAATAGTGCCCTCGACAGTAGTAAAGCACTTTTTTCGTACGATCAGCCATCCCGCAAGACAGATCAGAAATAGTCCGCCGAGACCCCATTCCACCACGGGAGTAAGGATTTCGGAGTGAAGGTGATCTATCCTTTTGTCAGGATCTCCCGCAAGTATCTGTGCCCTGGTACCGGCATCCTGGATAAGTGTCAGCCGTGACTGGCCGGTACCGGTTCCCATCGGTAAGTTCTGTATCAACTGGCCGGTACCCCCTTGCCATGTGCGGCATCTGATTTCGAGTGAAGGCGCAATCAATTGAGTGATATCCGGAACTGCCGTTACGATGATCTGTCCTGCAAGCATAACTACGATGAAAATTCCGGGATGAATTTTCTTCTGCAGGTTCAAGGCGAACCAGAACAGCGCAAGAATCGCCGCTATCCATGCAAGAATGAAATTCGTCAGTACGAGAGCAGTACCTGTAAGAATCGCTGCCGGAATCCTGATGAAAGCTCTTCTGAATCCCGCGCCTGTCACTGTGATAGCGAATCCGACAGCCAGAAGGGCTCCAGGCCTGTTTGCATTTCCCCAGAGAAGGTCGCCGCTGACGATTTCGATAATTGCTGTTATGAGCGCAGCGATCATCAGTGAGATCCAGATTGATCGAGAACCGATCGATCTGGAGATGCCGGCCGCTCCGGCGATCATCAGACCGAAGGAGACCCACTTCACGGCAGGGAGTATTCCCTGAATAGGGATGGCAGACCTAAGCATTCCCATCAGCGACAGAAAAGCAAGCAGTGCTGCCCCGGTCGCTGCCCAGACAGGTATGTTCTTTCTACCTGTGTAAAGGACAAGCAGGGCACAAACCGGGTAGACCGCGATGCGGGATGTAAGAGTTGAGTCGAACAGTCCCGGAAAGACTGACAGCACAGCAAGCAGAAGAGTTGCCGTAGTAGTTACCACTCCGTGTATTACAGCGGTGTTATCGAAGCAAATAGTATAGTTTGCCTTCTCTTCCGATATAGAATGGTGTTGGGTCTGTATTTCCCAGAGTTCCTTTCTAATAATTCAGCACATTTCGAATATTCTTAACTCCTGAAATAACCTGAAGCACGATATTTACACTCCCGAGTGGCGTCAATCCCGGATATTTCGTAATGCGGGAATCATTTTTATAGCACGCTGGCTGGTATTTCTTCAGGTGGACGGATGTGTAAATATAACGCGGTAGACTCGGTTATATACATAGCTATAGTAGAGTACTGACGATGAATCCGGGTTAGGGACAGATATTGAACCCGCACAGTTCCAGGTTCCGGAGGAGGTCTTCCGGATCGCCGCCCCACAACCCCAGCTTCCGGGATACGTGCTCCGTCCAGGAGTAGCTGTCGAGATTGAATTTTTCTTTCATGCCTTCGGGTAGCGGTATCATGTAGTTGGCTCTCCTGTAGTAGTCCTGCCTGAGGTACCCTGAATCCATCTCCTCTATCGCTTCGGATACGGTGTCATCGCTGAAACGGGTGTACTTGCCCTCGAACAGGTGGGAATCAATAGGATACCTGGGTCTGACAGGGGGATCTTCCGCAGGATACCCCATCGTCAACATCACAAGCGGAAGAATCCTGTCCGGAAGTTCGTACAGCTCCCTTATCTTCTTCGTCATGAATGGGGCGGCTCCTATATAGCAGCTTCCCAACCCAAGGCTTTCCGCAGCTATCACCATGTTCTCGGCCATATAGGCGGCATCCTGGATCCCGAACATCAGGGTATAGAGGTCAGAAGCATTTCTCTTCCAGCCACGCTTCGCCATGACCTTTTCCATTCTGTACACATCGACACAGACAGTGAAAAGAAGAGGAGCCCTGAAAACATTGTGCTCAATCTCTCTGGACAGGAGAACACTGCCCATCTGCATGGCGAACGGCGCCTGCTGACCTGTGCGCACAATAGTCTCTATTACATCGTCTGAAGGCTGCTCCTCCCGGTATTTCCTGATCGATCTTCGATTCATCATGGCATCAATGACAGGATTACTTATCATCTGTCCCCTCCAAAGTCTTGTCCCAATGTTTATTCGCCCCCTTGATATACTGTCCCGGTCAGGAATTCATGCACCATTACGTGGGTGTTGCTCTTTCTTCCTCCGGGGCTGCCTGTAAATGCGACCATCTTCATTCCGTTACCTCCCTGAGTTACTCTGCATTTGAATACTACACTTCCATTGAAACAGTGTCACGGTTTCCGGAACGTGTTCAGGCGAATTTCTGTAAAACCCCGTGAACAACGGGGACTTGCCCCCGATGTGGTACTGGTTTACATTGAATGATAACACGATAGTTGCAAATTCGTAATTCTTTTCAACAAAGGGGTTAGGCATGGCATCTTTCAGTATGGTTCTCACACTTCTTTTGATGATCGCAATCCTATCGGGCTGCAGCGAGGCTCCTGGTTCGGAAGCAACCAATGAACAGCGGGTAGAACGCGAACTTGTTCCCTTCGATTCAATCGGTATCGAGACGGGGGACTCGAATTATGTTTTCGGAATGCCCAGGGCACTGGAATTCACATCGCAGGGAAATATCATCGTTGGTGATATCTCCACAATGAAACTCATGATGTATTCCCCTGACGGAACCTTCATACGCTGCGGCGGCTCAGAAGGACAGGGTCCCGGTGAATACACGGCCCCTACAGGTATTTCCCCAACACTGTCGGGGGGCACAATGGTTGCCGACGCCATGGGGGGCAAGCTGATATTCTACGACTCCCTCCTTAACTGCAGCCACGAGCTGACCGGTTTCATCCCATACCCTCCGGTGAGTCCCGAAATGCTGGAAGATGGAAGTATTGTGGGCACGAGGTTCATATTCGACCGGGAGGGCGGCAGCCTATGCAACACCCTGGGCAGATGGGAAGCCGGAGAAACCGACCTTGCATTCAGTTACCTTGAGAGAACTTCTGACTTCGATCAGCAGGACCCAAGGAAGGTGTTTCGTGAAACGGGAATAAGTTCTTGTGTACTTCGGGACGGCAGAGTGATCGCATCACCTCTGAGTACGGAAGAATACTTTATCATATGCTACAATGTCGAAGGTGAAACTGAATGGGAGATTCGTCCCCACTTCGAAAGGCACAGGCGCTCCGAGGAAGATATAGAGATCGAACGTGAGATGATGCGGGCCGCCATGAGAAGAAACGGCCGGGACCCTTCGATCGTTGATCAGATGGAGATTCAGGAATGGGCGAATGCCGTTACAGGTCTGTACGATCAGGGAGACCGAATATGGGCCAGGAGGGGAGGCTATCTGGAACCACTCTTCGATATTTACTCCACGGATGGTGAATACCAATACTCCTGCTCGGTACCATTCCTGCCATACGGCAGCAATGTCGGTTTTTCCATTTCATCGCATAGTTCCAGTATTCTGGCGTATCTGGCGAACCCGGAGGATTATTCGAGAATCTGGATGCTTCGGGAGGAGGACAGACGGAATTCCCTGGACCCGATTCTATAATGACAAAGGTAACCTAACAAGTTATTGTCGAAAATGGTTGTAACTGAACATAATACGCAGGAGGTTGATTAGATACTGCTGAGAAAACTATGCGGGAGTTATACATCATTCATGAACGGCAATTGAAATCATATCTTCATTCATGCGGAGGGCATTATGCTTGACAGGCTGAGAGAAAAGATCATTGAATTCCGTGATCTTCGTGACTGGAAGCAGTTTCACGATCCGAAGAACCTCGCGGAAGCAATTGCTATCGAGTCCGGAGAACTGCTTGAGAATTTTCTGTGGAAAACCTGCAATGAATCCAGCAACCTTAACAGTGAAACCATCATTTCAATTGGCGAGGAGATTGCTGACATAGCAATATTCCTGACGATTCTCGCCCATGAAATGAACCTTGATATCGATAAGATCGTCAACAGAAAGTTACAGCTTAACGAGAAGAGATATCCAGTTGAGACTTCAAGGGGCCGGGCTGAGAAACGTCCCTGAGGAAGCAGATAGTAAATGCCTTAGAGTGTAACCTGCCACTCTTCTTCGCCGGTCTGGGTAAGGCCTATGCCACTGGTCAGGAGTGAATCTCTGAGCCATTCCAGAGACTTCTCGAATCTTTCAAGCAGAACTGCTGATCCGTTAATAGATTTCAGTTCCAGCAGTTTTTTGTTCTTGCCATATTTACCTCTGCTTACCTTAAGTCCTTCCAGAGGAAGACTTACGGGATTCCCTTTGGCCAGCAACCTGAGCAGAATGCCCAGCTGCAGATAAAATGGCGCCATCTTGCCAAGATGGAAGTATACGAATCTCTGATCGGTCAGCACGCAACGCGTATAAACGGGGAATTTTATTTTTTTTCCCTGAAGTGTAGATCTTTTTGTATCAATGAGTATGTTTTCTCCCGGATTCAGCTCGAGCTTTTTCCCCATTTCATCCCCTTTTCATTTTCAGATCACCACGCGGACTCACTGAATCAAAAACTGATAGGATTTTCTGAATTTTCGATCGTAAGGTTGACGTATATATCTCACAGAACAACTCTGTCAATACCGCCAGCCTGCATCTTTCACCAGCTTTCGTTTCGAATCGTTGTAGACAGTCGTGTATACAAGGCATGCGAGTACAGAATCAGGGCATTTGTCCTGTTACCGTAAGGATTGTAACAAGCTGGTTCCCGCAGGCGTAATTGAACAGTACGTCGATGACGGATGTTCGGGTCTTTTGGAATATCACTTTTCCGGTTACCAATGTCTGCTGGTACCGACAGGGCATACTTCATGACGGAGATCGGTCCGAAGGAGCTTCCGCACTCATCAGCATCTCTATCGTATAGTCCATCAACTCCTTGAGAAAATCGTCATCCGTCTCCTCCAGCTTCTTGCGAAGCCACTTCAAGTGTGCAATATTTTCTCTGGCAAGCGCATCATCTCCTTTACGGTTAGGCTGTTTTCGTTTAGTTCGCCTAAGATGCGTTGGTTTATTCTCAATCAAGTGCTTCATACACCACTCGGGAGGACTCAACTAATTAATAAAATTGTCAACAAAAAGAAACTGTTCGAAACAATGATGGAAAAACTTAATTCTGTTAAACCTGCTGATTGGAATGAGATTGATAAAACACTTTTTGATATAAAGCAGAATTCTTCATTTTCTAAATCATTAAGCAAGACTGAAATTATAAAAGAATTGAGTAAAGGATTTGCATTTTGGACATTTGATTTCGGCATTGATGGTGTTTCAATTGAGATATCAAAATATGCTCGATGCTTAGAGGAAATCCTTTCTAATGAGAAAAAGGCAGCAGTTCATTTTATCGCTGGAGATTTTCATCCTCAGGCAGACAGTGTTATCAGGCCAGATTGGCATAGATATCTTATTTCACGTGCAAATGGCTGGTCAAAATGGGATAATGGCAAGTGGTTTGGAAAACTTTTTTACCAGGATATGGCTGAGAACAGCAAAGAATCAAAGATAGTGGCTGTTGAAATATGGTCTCAGGCAGTTAGACTTGCTGAAATAATGGGCGATTATTTAGCAGAAAATGAAATATCTCTGCTGATACCTGTAAATGTCAATTCAAATCCAGGAAATCTTGCCACAGGATTATGTACCGTTCTGGTTTCTGAATTAATGGGTATTTATGTAATAAACTCAAATCATGACTTTTACTGGGAAGATGGTAAACCAGCTTCTGAAAGGAAAGCAGGAGAAAAACCAGGTTCAAGAGATAAATTTTTCAGGAACATAAGCAATCGTCCTTTTTTTTCATTGTTCAAGAAAATTTATCCATGGGATGGCCGCAGGTGGATACAGGTTAATATCAATAAGCTTCAGTCTAAGAATCTGATAAAGAAGTTCGGATTTCCTAATAATCATGTTTTTGAAATTTTAACATCTATTAGTGAAGCTTTTTTCAGGGACTATACAAAAGATGAAATTAAATCCGTTCGTTTACGCATGGCACATATTCTATCAAATGGTAAATCTATCATCCACCCAGTTTCGTTGAATTATTGTTTGTCAGATATAGAAAAATGGATGAATAACCAAAAACCTTTTGTATGTGCCAGAGAAGAAGGATTATGCCTGGATTTAACATCAGAGGATATCTTGTATTTTCTTCAACCAACACGCATTATTAAACGTAAACGAATATGGAGAAATTTACAGTTAATCAATGCATTGCTACATTATAGCCCATTTCTAAGAAAGTTTGAGATCAACAAAAAGCAGCAAATTGTGTTTCATATTACAGGCCCTGTGCCAATTGAACATCAAGTGGATCTTGAGACGATTTTAAAAGCATTTAAAAGACTTACTTCGGAAGTATCAGATTTGATTTCCAACCGTTTGTTTCTAGCTTTTTCTGTTGGAACAGAGGAACACCCTTGTTTCAAAGAAAACAATTTCGAACATCTTTATATTGAAGATATTTATAAACTTGCATCAATCGTACTTTTTCCCAGCGAAACTGAAGGCAGAGGTTTACCTATTCTTGAATCAAGTGCTGCTGGGATTCCAATTATCTGCAGTCATTATAAACCAGAAGAGATTTTTAACGATGTTGTAGGAAAAGGGTTACCTGAGGAGCAACAGATTTTATATACTCAGTTTCCTGAAGGAGATTTTTCTGAATCCTTTCTTGATGAAGTTTCAAAACTTCTGTTTCTTCCTGAAACCAACATTGATCGTATTAAGCATAATAAAAATGCAACTAGTTTGAGGTACGGTTGTAGAAATATGCATAAGACGTTTAAAAGATACTTAGATGAATTAGTAAACACTAAATAAGGACAAATCTATGAACATTGGATTTATTGAGGATACATGTCTTCGTGGTGGAACTCAAATCTGGGTCACAGAAGCAAATCGCTACTTCTTAGAACAAGGTGAAAAAGT
>DAOWFD010000419.1 GCA_030638185.1 Candidatus Aegiribacteria sp. | reverse complement strand
AACTCAAATCTGGGTCACAGAAGCAAATCGCTACTTCTTAGAACAAGGTGAAAAAGTAACGATATTGGCACCAAAAGAAAGTTGGGTAGCCAATGAATGCCAGAGGGCAGGAGCAAATGCTGTAACTTATGACTATGCTGAAGTTGCATCGGAAGATGCTGAGAATATGAATATCTGGGCTAAAGCTTTGAAAGAATGCGATGTTGCTATCTGTACAGTTCACCCACCAAGAGATAATTTTCACTGTTCCAGGTTTGCTGCAAAATGTATTAAAGAAAATAACTTGAAAACAATCCTTATTCCCAAAACTGGAACTATAGTTCCTGAGTATGAACGTGAATTTTATCTTCCTGATAAATCTATTCGATCAAAAGTGATTACCATCACTGATTTCACCCGTAAGTATCTGATCGAAACTTACAGGATTCCTGCTGAGATCGTTGAATTGATCTATCAGGGTACAGAAGTAAATCGTTTTACACATAGTGAGAAAGCGAAAATAGAAGCTTATAAACGATATGTTTTACCTGCGGATGTTTCACCTGTCTTAGGCTGTGTAGGTATGTTTGAGGAAAGAAAGGGCCAAACCATTCTTTTAGAAGCTATATCCGAATTAGCACATGGTATTTTTCCAAACATACATTTGATTCTTGTTGGAGAAGGTCCGGATGAACAAATGCTTAAGGAAAAAGTAAAGTCCTTGGATATGGGACAACATGTGACTTTTTTCCCATTTACCAGTGAACCTGAATACATCTTTGAAAGAATAGATATACTTGTACTTTCAAGTTTATTCAAAGAGGGGCTGCCAAATGTATTACTTGAAGCTATGTCAATGAAAGTTCCTGTGATTTCCTCTGAAATGGCTGGTGTTCCAGAGATTGTGAAAAATGGGGAAACGGGATATATGGTAGAACCGGGAAATAGCCTTCAATTAGCAGAGATGATTGTCAAATTATGGTCTGATCAAGCAATGTATAAAAAAATGAGAGAGAATGGACGTGAGTTAATGGAAAATAATTTTGACAAACAGTTACAATTTTCAAAATTTCTATCATATTTTTACACCATCACTCGATAATAATTTAAAATCCATGTATATGGCAAGAAATCCAGTTTCCTTATGTTCTCACAGAACCACAATCTTCTGCAGTTGAACTGAAAAATGGAGCTACTCCCCTTCCACACAGAATTGATTATTTTACTTGTTCATAGTCTGGAACAGGAGATTCAAATTGGAAATGGCATCCAGCTTCGAAGACGGGTTACAGAACGGGAAACATGATGATAATGGTGATACTGTTGCAGACCTTAAGAAGAGGAACGCAGAGCTATACCGCAAACTTAAAAGCCTTGAGATTGTATTCAGGAACGCGGTTGATATCCTTGTGGTTATTGATGCTCATACAGGTAAAATACTAAGGATCAGCGATACCGCTGAAGCTGTGCTTGGTTACGAACGCTCGAATCTGATCGGTAAGAAACTGACCAAGATCCTTCCGGATGAGAAGATGGCCGGCCACCTGCGCCTGAAAGAAGGCATTCCTGAAATCGTTGACGGAGTATTTCTTGATCAGAAATTGAAGTGCTATGACGATTCCTTCAGATCAATGGATATGACCATCAGCCTCATGAACAGCAACGGCCTCAGCGCCATCCTTCTGACCTTCAGGGACACCTCCGAAAGAAAACGCCACCAGGATGATATGATCAAAAAGAACAGTGCTCTGGAAAGTGCTCTCAGTGCCATGATCATAACTAACAGCTCCTGGAAGATCGACTACGCAAATGCGGAAGCTCTCAACTACTGGAGGTACAGTAGAACGGATATGCTGCGTCTGGATATATCGGATCTTCTTCCGTACATTGGTGACTTTGAAAACCTGAAGGAATGTATTGAAGAAAGAGGTCAGTGGGATGACGAGATAGAATGCCAGCGCAGGGACAGCACGACCTTTATGGCATATGCTACGGCTATGACCGTGGATACCGATGATGAAGATCCATGCTACATCCTTTCATTTCTGGATATCACCAAGCGCGTCCGTCTGGAAAAAAGGCTCACGGAGCTTTCCCTCCGCGACAGCCTTACCGGCCTTTACAATCGGCGAGGTTTCATGACCCTGGGCAAGCAGCTGCTTGATTCCTCCCTTCGGAAACAGCCGGAAATCGGCCTTCTTTACGTTGACTTGGACTACCTTAAGCTGATAAACGATGAACTGGGCCATTCGGAGGGTGACAAAGCTCTTGAAACTACTGCAAGAATACTGAGGAGCAGCTTCAGAGATTCGGACATAATAGCCAGACTGGGCGGGGATGAATTCGTGGTACTTTTCCTTGATACCACGGGGCTCACCGCAGAATCCATCAGGGATAGAATAGACAGACAGCTCGAAGAAACCCTCAGGAGTAAACCACTTTCTTTCACGCTGTCCCTCAGCATAGGTTATTATTCCACTGTACTGTGTTATCAGACTCAAATCGGGTTGCTTCTCAACTGCGCCGATTCTCTCATGTACGAAGACAAGAATAAAAGAAGAAAATCTATCAGCGAAGATGACATACTGCGCAGGAAGGATCAGAAGACCTGATCCCCTCTGACGAACTCTGAACTCGGGAAGGATAGGTTAGCGTCCTTGGCACCGAACCTGCTGCGGAAAGAGAAAAAAACAGTTGTTCCAATGGAACTTGACAGAAGCATGTAATTGGAATACGATTCCATATTCGAATATTAGAATATTTTATCATAGAAACGGTGAAATGACGCCTGATAACAAATCTGACCAGATCCGTTTCGATACGAATACTGAAGTACTCAAAGCCATGGCGCATCCTGTTAGAATTATGATAATTGATGAGTTGCTCAGGAATCCCAGATGTTTTACGGCCATACATGAGATACTCGATGTCAGACAGCCTAACATATCCCAGCACCTTACACACAGGGGAAATATCCCCGGAAGGAGAATCATTAATGGGAAAAGTAGCTTTCATCTGTAACGGATGTGAAAACTCCAACATATATCCTGCGTTCGTACTTGCTTCCTCAGCCGTTGCATCAGGCGATGATGTAGTAATTTTCTTCACACCGGCAGCGGTTCCAGCCCTGAAACCAGGCTACCTGGAAAGCATGACTGGAAAAGGTATGCCTGATATGAAGGATCTTCTTGAGGGAGTAATGGCTCTCGGCGGCCGCATGATGCTCTGCGAACTGGGACTGGAAGCCCATGATGTAACCGCTGAAGACCTGAGGGACGATATCGATATAGGTGGAGCAACTACCTTCATGGCCGATATTCAAGACGCGAAAACAACATTCTCATTCTAGTGTCACATCAAGCACCAACTGACGCAATCTTGCGCCATTTGGCACTCGACATGACACTAACACGAAAGGAATCATAAAATGGCTTCTATTATACTTGACACACTTGGACTGAAATGCCCCCAGCCGATACTACAAATAGCTATAAAGGCCAAAGAGCTGCAGCCGGGCGACATGCTGGAGGTTCTCGCGGACTGCCCCTCTTTCCCCGTTGACATAAAGGCATGGTGCGAAAGAACCGGGAAGACCCTTCTGTTCTGCGCCACTGAAGGAGACGGCAAGCACAAAGCACAGGTCCAGTTCTAACAGCCGGGCAGTTACAATAATGGAAGATTTCGAGCCACGCATCATAGGGTTTCTCTGCAACTGGTGCTCCTATGCGGGAGCAGACCTTGCCGGTACAAGCAGGCTGAAAATGCCCCCGAATCTGGTTCCAATAAAGGTCATGTGTTCCAGCAGAGTTGACCCTGAAATGGTGACGGATGCCTTCCTACGCGGTGCGGACGGCGTGCTTATCGCCGGGTGTCACCCGGGCGACTGCCACTACGACAAGGGAAATTATTATGCAAGGCGGAGATTTGCGGTACTGAAGAAGGTTGTCGAAAGCCTGGGACTTGAAGCTGACAGGCTCCGTCTCTCCTGGATTTCCGCCTCTGAGGGAGCCCGGTTTCAGCAGGTCGTGGAAGAGTTCACAGAGAATATAAGGAAGATGGGGCCGAATCCAACAGGAAAGGAAACCCTTCTGTAGTGGCTGCCGACGTCCTTGTCATAGGGGCCGGTGTCACTGGAATGAAGGCATCCCTCCTTCTCGCCTTGGCCGGAAGGCATGTTCATCTGGTCGAGAACTCCTCCGTAATAGGCGGCAGGCTCATCCGGTGCGAGGATATATTCCCCGCAATGGAATGCGCAACCTGCATGGTCTCACCCATGCAGCAGGACGTTCTCAGGAACGATCTCATAAATGTAGTTACACTGGGGGATATACTCTCTATTGAAGGTTCAATCGGTGACTTCCGTATAAAGATAAGTAAGAGGGCTTCATGTGTAGACCCCGTGGCATGCATCGGTTGCGCTGAATGCTGGAATGCATGCCCGGTCGAGATCAACAATGAATTCGAAGAGAACCTCTCGAAAAGAAAGGCCATCTCCGTTCCCTGCGCTGGAGCCCTTCCAAATGTCCCCTGGATAGACAGGGAACACTGCCTCAGGTGGAACGGTGATGAAAACTGCAGCCTGTGCGCTGAAGCGTGTGTTTTCGCAGCGGTAGATTATTCCGAAGAGGATTCGCAGTTCGAGATAACCGTATCAGATATCATACTGTCTACAGGCTTTCAACCTTCCCAGGGAGAGGGGTTCGAGAAATTCCAATGGGGGATTTGTCCCGGGGTTTTCACCGCATCGGAATTCGAGCGGTACTATTCCTCAAACGGACCCACATCCGGGGAACTGGTAACAAAGGATGGGCTGAAACCTGAGTCCGCTGCGATAATTGTCCACCCATGCGGCACAGGCAGTTACTCGAATATCAATACAATGTACTCTCTTAAATTCCTTCATTACCTGAATGAAAAGCTCCCGGATATTCGACCTGTGGTATTTCTTGATGCTTCATACTCACCCGACGCTCTTGAGGACAGATACCATCTGAGCTGGAAAAATGTGGAAGCTGATGTGGTTCTTTACACTCAGACCCCCGAGGTAAGTACCGTCAGTGACGGTAAAAGCCTGAGTATTACCTGCAGCACGGCTGAAGGCAACTTCTCGGCGAAAGCTGACCTGCTCGTACTCGGTACATCAATGCTGCCTTCAACTGGAACTTCCAAATTCATCGAGTTGCTTGGCATTGAGTGCAGCGATGATGGATTCGCCACAAGCCCTGACCCTGAGCTTTCATCAGTAATGACCACTGTTCCGGGTGTATTCGCCGCAGGATGCACCGGTGGCCCTCTGGACATAGCATCTTCGGTTACCGAAGCTGCCGCCGCGGTCGGCAGGGTGCTGGCGGATGCTAACAGGGGAGGGAAATGAGAACGGGAGTTTTCGTCTGCAGCTGCGGTCCTAATATCGGCGACAGGATAGATATCGAGAAGATCGCTGAAGAGGTTTCGACAATCGAGGGTGTTGTACTCGCGGAAACTCATAATTTACTATGCTCACCCGACGGGAAGAAATACCTGGCGTCTAAAATCACGGAAAATAAACTTGAAAGAGTAGTCATAGCAGCATGTTCTCCGCGCGAGCACGAGGTAACCTTCATGAAAGTCTGCGAGACGGCCGGACTCAACCCCTTCATGATGCAGATGGCGAACATTCGTGAGCAGGTAGCATGGGTAACACCCGACAGAAAATCCGCAACAGAAAAAGCTCTCAGACTTGTAACAGGTGCCATAAACAGGACCAGCCGCCATAACCCTCTTCAGAAGACGAGCATCGTCTGCAACCCCAAGGTAGCAGTAATAGGTGGCGGAGTTTCAGGTATGTCCGTT
>DAOWFD010000393.1 GCA_030638185.1 Candidatus Aegiribacteria sp. | reverse complement strand
CAGGAGCGGAAAGGTCTTCTACAATATTCTTTTCGATGAGAACGCCTCGTGTCATATAGCACTGGGAAACGGTTACGCCGATTGTATCGAGAACGGCACCAGAATGTCGGATGATGAGCTTTTGGAGACCAGGTGCAATTCTTCACTTGTTCATACCGACTTCATGATAGGTTCGCAGGAGGTTTCCGTTTTCGGAGTTAGGGAAAATGGTTCCGAAGAGAAGATAATTGAACAGGGTGTCTTTGTTATTTAGGAGTGAATTATGCTTGATGAAAAACTGCTTGAGATTCTCGCCTGCCCAAAGTGCAAGGGAGAACTGGATTACAGGACCGACCCGGAAGAGGTTCTCATATGTCATTCCTGCAGCCTCGCCTACGAGGTCAGGGATGATATTCCCATAATGCTGGTGGACGAGGCAAAGCCCCTGGAAAAGTAATGACAGGCAGCACTTTTCGCTATTTTATCCTGAGATCATCCAGGATTCAATGAGCGGGGAAAGCGGGACTCTGCATATAAGGATAAAGGTTATCCCCAGGGCCGGAGTTATAGGGATAAGGGGACGAATGGCCGATAATACGGTTAAGATAGCCCTTAAGGCTCCCCCCTGCGATGGCCGAGCGAACGCTGAACTAATGAAATTCCTTGCAGGGGAGTTCGGAACACGCCTCTCATCGATCAGTCTTCTCTTAGGGGCATCCTCAAGAAAGAAGCTTGTAGCCATCGATTCATATTCAAGAATCCCCGGCTGGTACAGAGAATAGGGTTTATGTCATCGATACCTTTCCGCGGGGCAATGGTAGGACGTGAACATCAGCTGTCCCGTGCCGTTAACTTCATTCTCGACCTTTCGATGGAGGAGAGTAACGGTATTCTATTCCTCTGGGCTCCGCCCGGGATCGGCAAGACCAGGCTTGTAATTGAAGTTGAAAGATCGATCCCCCAGCGGGATTTCATTTTCATCGAGGGTAACAATGCCGCAGGTTCGGTTCCCTTCTCGGACCTTCTTGAGAGCTGGTTCGACCTTAATCCCGGGGCCGCGCTAGAAGAGAATCTTGAAGCATTCGGCAGTATCTGGGAAGGGCTCCTTCTAAATCTTTCGATCGGGCGTCCGAGGGAATACAGGGACAAACGGATGGAGCTTGAGGAAGCCCGCCCCTATTTCGAGTACATTCTCGGGCTTAATCTTGATAAGGATTCCATCGCGTTCAGGCTTGAACCCGCTCAGAGGGCCGAGAAAATAAGCAATGCCCTGGTGATCTTTTTTGATGTTCTCGCTCTGCTGGATCCGCTAGTCGTAGTACTGGAAAACATTCAGTGGTTCTCCGGGGAGGACCTGCTTACCGCGAAGAGGATCATTGAGAGTACTTCCGGTGTAGCCAGGGCATTCATCGTTACCGGAAGACCTTATGAAAGCGGAAATAAGCCTGATTTTCCGGACACTGCCTCTTACGTCAGAATTGATACAGTATTCCTTGATGGGTTACCTGAAAACAGTATTAAATCCTTCGTTGAGGAACTCGGAACCGGATCGCCGGAGGATAGACTGATTGAGTTCCTCTGGGACAGGGCCGGGGGAGTTCCCCTGTTCCTTGAGCAGGCGATTGACTATCTGAACGAAACCGGTTCAATCGAAAGCTGCGGCAGTGAACTGCTGCTGAAGGCTCCCGCCACCGAGATACCGGTTTCAATCAGGGATATGTTCATCTCCCGGATGCTGTTCATGCCAGATTCAGTCAGAAGGGTGCTCATGGCGGCATCCGTTCTGGGCGGCAGTTTCAGAAGATCGGATATAGAGGCGATGGTTGAGACAGAATCGGTGGATTACGGTCTGATGACCGGGATAGAAAAGCGCATTTTCAATCTGGATGGACCCTCCGGCTCCTTCTCGCATATTCTGTTCCGTGACTGGATCAGCGAGCTGTCACCTGTTGAAGAACTAAGGGAGTTTCACCTGAAAGCCGGCCATATCCTTGAGAAGGAATCGGAATCGTATCCATCGCCTTCCAGGATGGAGAAGATATCGGACCACTACCTGTTCGGAGGGGATGACGGTAAGGCTGCTTCTTTCATGAGACAGGCAGCAGCGGCGTACGCTGATAATTTCGAGAACAGGGCTGCATCAAGGATGTACAGGAAGCTGATACTCATGCTGGATGAGCCGGAAAGAACCCGTACTGAACTGAAGCTGTCCGATGTGTACAAGAATGGGGGGCTCCTCAACAGTGGAATAGATCTTCTCTCTGACACACTGGATCGGATACGCAGCCTTTCATCGATCGACAGGTATTTAGAAGCGTTGGTAATGCTCAAACTTGGTACGTACATGGGTTCGTCCGGTAAGCTTGCAGAGGCGGAGGAGATGCTTGAGACCTGCCTGAAGGTTTTCGAGGACTTTGACGATATTAAAAACCAGGCTGTTGCCGTCAGGCAGCTGGGCCTGGCTGTGCGTTCAGCGGGAAGAATCGATGAAGCTGTAAGCCTCGGTGAGCGATCAATTGAACTGGCCAGAAGATCAGGTGATCCCAGGTTGATATGCGCATCCCTGTACTGGTCCGCCATAACTTATAGACAGACAGGCGATTACCAGAAGATGAAGGAATATACCGAGGAACAGGTCGAGCTTGCGAAAAGATCGGGCATCATAAAAAGCATTATTGCGGGATACGATAACCTCATGAGGGTACATATATACAACATGGATTACGAGGCTGCTGAGGAGGTTCATGAAAAACTCAGGAGTGCTGCAGAAAAGACCGCGAACTGGGCTGCCCTCAGTACAGCCACCAGCAAGCTCGGTATCATTCACCTTCGCAGAGGTGAATGGGAATCCGCAATGGAATGTTTCAAGAAGTGCGTAAGCCTTACGGAAAAGACGGGCAATCTCAGGGCGAAATGTGCCGCCCTTGGGAATCTTGCCCATGCATCAATTGAGATGGAAGACACCGGATCGGCCCTGAAATACTGCACGGAACTCATCGATACAGCATCCACAATCGGTTTCAGAACCGGACTGATGTCCGGATACGCGAGAATAGGGTATGTTTTCTCCCTCCGGGGAGATTACGAGTCTGCCCTGGACTGCGTACAGACGCAGATCGAACATGCGGAATCCCTCCGCGATATCCGCAACCTTTCCCATGGCTGGGAATCCATTGCTGATATTCAATTCAGGTTGAATGAGATACCTGAATCGATTGCCAGCATTGACAGGGCAATTGAGTATTCGTTGAAAGCCAACGACATGCTTCTCTACTCAAACCAGCTGGCTCTCAAGGGCAGGATTCTTTTCTTAGGAGGCAGAAAGCGGGAGGCTGAGGTTTTTCTGAAGGAGGCGCTCACTCATACCGAGGGAAGGAAGGGACGTGAAAAACTGGTTTTCCGCTGCAGGTTGTATCTACGGGCCATAAAGGTCGAAACCGACCCTGAGAGTTCCGATAAGATACTGGAGATGCCGGACGAAGCTCCCGATGCTTACTGCAAGGGGGAGGCTTATTACTGCCACTGGAAACTGACGGGTAACAGCCTGTCTGCCCGGAAGGCTGTTGATCTGCTTACCGAATCCAGCGGCTCCCTGCCTCAGCCGGTTCTCCAGCGATTGCTGGATGATCTGAAGGAATGATCCCGGGTCTTTCCCGGTGCCACACCATTCGATTTAATTCTTGACACGACAAGAGCACTTACCCATCTTTACTCAACTAATTTGAAAGGTGGTTCTAATGGAAAAGAAGCGTAAATTCATACTCATCATTGCGGTCGTAGGAATAATCGGTACATTCCTTCCGTGGTTCAGCGCTTTCGGGTTTACTGTAAGTGGTACTGAGGGTGACGGATGGATCACTCTTGTCCTGTTTGCTATAGGTGGTGCTATTGCCTTCTTCAACGGGGAGAAGACGGAGGCTCTCAAGAAGAAGGTCATGGCTGGTGTATGGATCCCTGCCGCAATAGCAGCTATCATCGCTCTGCGTAATATCTTTAAGAGCAGACCTGGTGGCATAGACATCGGTATAGGCCTCTGGCTCATTGCGATCGCCGGTCTCGCGCAGGTGTTTGTTACATTGTTCTTCAAGGGAGAAGGCGGCTGGGACATTCCCAAATCAATATCTGACGTAAAGGAAGCCGCCAGTATTCCTTCGGTAAAAGAGGAAGCAACTCCTGCAGCACCAGCTACTCCTGCAGCACCGGCAACACCAGCAGCACCGGAAGCGCCTCCCGCAGAGGAAGAGGAAGTTAAGGAATAACTCCTAATTTATCAACCATATCGGTTGATATTCCTTCATCCTTATAGTATCGGTGCCCCTGCGTTCAGCAGGGGCACCCTATATTACACTTGTTCTGCGATTCAGATATTATCATAATCGCTGTTCGATGTTTGTAGTGTCTATTTGTATGTCCCAGGAAAAGGTAGTTTATGTTTGCGATAATTCCGGAAAGCTGGAAATGTGATCTGACTGGTTTTGCTGAGGTATGGAGGCGGAGTGATGATTCCCGCGAAAACCATGATATGGTTCGCTCTATTCTCATGGATGGAGAACGACTGTTCCTTATAGGAACGGAAGGCGTATCAGATCTAAACAGATATGTTGTTGCTGTGGATCATATTGCGCTATTCGGGAGCAGCCCTCTGGCTGGACCGAACAGAGACGACCTGGGACCAAGGTTCCCTTCGCTTATGGGTATTTACATCGCGCCTGAAGGGTCCTGGGACAGGGGTGTTGTGGGCAGGGTTCCCGACTGGAAACTGGCAACACCCGCAGAGCTCAATCTGCTTGGTACCAAGACTTTGGTTTCCGAGGGGATAGATGAAGCGGAAATAGCAGGACACGGAGGAGCAAAAGTCGTGCTCCTGGTCAGAAGCCACGGCTGGGAAACGATAAATACTCAGTCTCCGCCGGTTCGGGAAGTGGCCTCCGCGGCTGTGGACCTGTACAACCTGAAATTCACCGGGGGAGGTGAGGAGCAGTGAACTATAAAGATACAATACAATTGCCTAAAACCAGCTTCTCCATGAAGGGCAATCTTATTAAGAAGGAACCTGAAACACTTGAAATGTGGAACGGGGAAAACCTCTACGCAAAAATCAGGCAGGCAAGGAAGAATTCCCCGAAGTTCATTCTCCATGACGGGCCTCCCTATGCAAACGGACACGTTCACCTGGGAACGGCGCTGAACAAGATATTGAAGGATTTCATTGTAAAATCCTTCACCATGATGGGATACGATTCCCCGTACGTTCCCGGATGGGATTGCCACGGCATGCCCATAGAACACAGAGTTATGGACCAACAGCCTGACAGCGGAAAACACCTTTCAAGGACTGAAGTAAGAAGGAAGTGCCGGGAATACGCCTCGGAATTCGTTGAAGTTCAGAGGGAGGAATTCAGAAGACTTGGCGTATTCGGAGACTGGGGCAGGCCCTATCTTACGATGAGCAGAAATTACGAATCCGGCATTTTGCGAGCCTTCGGCGATCTTGTGAAAGGTGGCTACGTATATCAGGGCCTGCGGCCCATACACTGGTGCATGAAATGCGGCACCGCGCTGGCCGAGGCGGAAGTGGAACACGGAGACCATACATCTCCATCTATATATGTGGCATTCAAGCAGGAAAATCCCGATGCATGGGAGAGTCGCGGTGTTCCAAAGGGTACCGAAGCGGTTATCTGGACAACTACTCCATGGACTCTGCCAGCGAACCTTGCTGTGGCTCTGCACCCATCCGAGAAGTATGTGATCATTGAATCCCGCGGACGACGCTTCCTTGTGGCCGAGAAAAGAGCGGAAGCTTTCATTACGGATTCGGAGATCAGCGGCAGCGTGCTTCGAGAGCCTGTCTTCACGGGCAACGAGCTTGAGGGCCTTCTGATGAAGCACCCCATCCTCGAGGACAGGACTTCCCTGATGATAGTGGCCGAACATGTAACCATGGAAGACGGTACAGGATGTGTTCATACTGCTCCGGGGCACGGAGCTGAAGATTTCATCGTGGGTTTGAAGTACGGCCTTGAGATATTCAGCCCAGTTACGGAAGATGGAACCTTCTCCGAGGCAGCCGGCAGGTATTCAGGCATCCATGTGTTTAAAGCCAACGCTGAAATAGTAAATGATCTGAAGAATTCAGGACGTCTTCTTGCAGATAAGAATGTAATGCACAGTTATCCTCACTGCTGGAGATGCAAGAGACCGTTGATATTCCGGGCAACAAGACAGTTCTTCCTCAGCCTTTCGAGGAACGATCTTAAAAAGCGGGTCCTGGAACGGATCGATGAGGTGGAATGGTATCCCGGATGGGGCTACGATCGTATGAAGAATATGATGGAGGTGCGCCCCGACTGGTGTCTTTCAAGGCAGAGGTCATGGGGGGTGGCACTTCCCGTTTTCACCTGTCCGGATTGCTTTGAACCCGTTTTTGACCATGAGGTTATACATTCTGTTTCCGCAGAAGTAGCTTTGAAGGGGTCGGACGTATGGTTCGAAATGAACCCCGGAGAGATTTTCGCCCTCGCGGGAAAGAAAGCTGTCTGCCCTTCGTGCGGTGGTGGCAATCTTCTGAGGGTGGATGATATACTGGATGTATGGTTCGACAGTGCGCTGAGCCATTACAATGTACTTACCGAGAGACACGGGCTGTCACGTCCCGCCGCCGTATACCTTGAAGCAACCGACCAGCATCGCGGATGGTTCGGATTAAGCCTGATAACAAGTGAAGCCCTTGGAATGGGCAAGCCTGCGGACAACATAATAACCCACGGTCTCATCCAGGATAAAAACGGAAGGAAGATGTCCAAGTCCCTGGGCAATGTTATGTCTCCTCTGAAGATAACAGACCGCCTGGGAGCCGACATACTGAGGCTCTGGTTTGCCGGCGTGGATTACACGGCGGATTTCAGGGCTGACATGTCCCAGCTTGATGACGCCAGAGAGGCATACAGAAAACTTCGCAATACGGTGAGATTCATACTTGGCAATCTTGGAGAATTTGATGAATTCAATTTTGAACCCGCAGGACTTGAGGGTTTTGACAGATACATCTATCTCAGATTCAGGAAACTCTGCCGATTCTGCATCGATGAATACAGAGAGTTCCAGTTTCACAGAGTTTATCGTGAACTCAGAAACTTCGCGGTTATAAGTCTTTCCGGCCTGTTTCTTGATATGAGGAAAGACAGGCTTTACTGCGGTGACCCCTCATCCAGCAGGATGACGAGACAGCTCATGGCTTACATGCTGAAGAACCTTATTCAGCTTCTGGCACCTCTGATTCCCTTTACAGCTGAAGAGGCGTGGATGGCGCTTCCTGAATGCCTGAGGGGGGAGGATGAAAGCGTTCACCTTTCCCTCTATCCCGATTCCGAAGCTCTGCTGGATACCGAAGAGGATAGCGCTGAGCTTGAAGAATGGGAGCCCTATCTGGAGGTAAGGAAATCTGTTCTTAAGGAACTGGAGGAGAAACGGGCCACCGGAGATATAGGAGGCGGGCTTGATGCCATGGTCTCACTTACCGTTCCTGAGGATATGGTCGCATCGGCTAAGGGTGAGGACTGGTCGGATTTTCTGATAGTCTCATATGCTGATGTAAAGGTTGGTGATGAGCTAACTGTTTCCGTCGAGAAGGCTGCAGGTTCGAAGTGTAACCGATGCTGGAAGATACTGCCGGAAGTTGGAACCCAGGTTCCGGACGATGTGTGCGCCAGATGCGCCGAAGTCCTTAGTGGTATGGACCTTGATGATTAAGCAGAGATCCAGGTTATGCGGCTACATCACCGCACTTGCAGTCCTGACGATCGATCAGCTGACCAAGTGGCTTGCGCTTGGAAGGCTGGAGCTGCATCATCCTGAATCCTTACTCGGTAATTTTCTGAGGTTTACACTTGCCTGGAACCAGGGCGCAGCCTTCAGTATGCCCTGGGGGGGACCACTGTTCCTGACCGTTGTTACAGCAGCGGCAGCCGTGATGGTTTCCATCTTCATATGGAAGTTTGGAAAGCATTCCCCGCTGTTTCTTGCGGGTCTGGGAGCAGTTCTGGGGGGAGCGCTTGGAAATCTTCTGGACAGGCTCATTTACAGCAAAGTAGTCGATTTTATTGATATAGGTTTACCGGGATGGAGGTGGCCGACATTCAACGTCGCGGATATAGCTATTACGGTCGGCGGCATCATTCTTGTGATCCTTTACCGTAAGGAAGCGGCTGCCGAGGAGGATATGAAGGAGAAAACGGATGGAGGCGATTAGGATGACTTCCAGGACTGTAGTGGCTGTGGGAGGGAATTCACTGATCTCCTCCGGTGGAAACAACGGTAATCTGGATACCCATAAACTGGCCCGTACGGTTTGCGAAGAGCTGGCAACCATTGCCCAGTTCCGCGGGGGTGTTGTTATTACTCACGGCAACGGACCACAGGTCGGGTTCGAACTCTTAAGGAACGCAATGGCTGCATCATGCGTCCCTCCCGATGGGATGGATGTAAATGTAGCAGCGACACAGGGCTATATCGGCTACCTTCTGCAGCAGGTACTTGGAGATGTTCTGGAGGAACGCGGTGTTGATATCCCTGTCACTGCTCTTATCACTCAGGTTCTTGTGGCTCCTGACGACCCGGCTTTTAAGAACCCGTCAAAACCCGTTGGTCCTTTCTACAGTGAAGAGGAAGCCCGCAAGATCAGTAATGAGTTTGGCTGGATCATGAAAGAAGATGCCGGAAGGGGATGGAGACGTGTCGTGTCATCCCCAAAACCCAGGAGAATACTGGAACTTGAGTCCATCAGGACACTTGTCAATGCCGGCCAGATCGTCATTTGCGCGGGCGGTGGAGGTATTCCCGTAGTCCGTGAAGGTTACAAAGTCAGAGGTGTCCCGGCTGTTATCGATAAGGATCACGTCAGTGCGCTTCTTTCCACTCGCCTTGAAGTAGATACTTACGTGATATCCACCGCCGTACCGGAAGTATATGTGAACTTTGGCAAACCTGATCAGAGGCCTATCCGCAGTGCGACACTTGAGGAGATGGAGAGGTTCGTTTATCAGGGAGAATTCGCGGAGGGTTCCATGATGCCCAAGATCCGGGCATCCATCGGTTTTCTCAAGCACGGTGGCGAGAAGGTTGTAATAAGCTCACCGGGACATATTCTTTCGGCTCTTGATGGAGAAGCAGGAACAACGATTATTCATGGAGGCAGCAGTATTCGGAAATCCATGTTTCTTTCCGGTTCCGAAGGAGCTTCTTCCACTGAAGGTTAAGATATTAGTAAACTCCATGTCCTGTCTTACAGAAATAGAAAAGGGAGATAATCATGCCTGTATTTTACAAAACGGATATCGAATCTGAAGCTGACCTTAGGGTATTCGTTACGGATATCCGGTCGGATGCCGATCTTGTTGTTTTCGAAACCCCAAACAACTGGGATGCAATAGTACCTCAGGTCTGGTGTTATACGGGCATTCGTAGCGAAGCGGATAAAGTGATCTGTTTCACAGATGGGAAATGGAACGCTGATATCATAATATTCCTCACTGGTATTCAGTCCGACGCGGGCTGGATCGACTCGGGAAAATCAGAGCTCCTGTAAAATAGGGACGGAGATAATTTATTCACTAAACGCGAATAATATGTACTTATGATGTGTACTTCAGTCATATTATTTCACAATTTCAAATAAATTACCCCCGTCCCTAATTATCGGGGATGAACCTTGACGATTACGTCGTTTATATTTATCCTTCGAGCCACACAATGGATGGTGCGGTGGGCGATTAGCTCAGGTGGCTAGAGTGCTTGCTTGACATGCAAGAGGTCACTGGTTCAAGTCCAGTATCGCCCACCATTTTATTTCGAATAGAAACAATAAGTTATGGACAGAAGGCTCGTTTTGGGTTCTGTCCTTTTTTTGTGTAACCCAGCAACTGCCCAACATATTG
>DAOWFD010000217.1 GCA_030638185.1 Candidatus Aegiribacteria sp. | reverse complement strand
GCAAGAAAGACGCGAAAGACTCTTTCCCGTGATCTGAACTTTCTTGAGAAGGAACACCTTATTCAGCGCATTAATGGCCGCCTGAGAGCAAACAAGGATATTATCCTGGCATTCCTGCCACGCAAGGCTGATCTGATTGAACCTGTGGAGTAATTGTAGAGAGAGGGAACATGAGAACGATTAAAGACATCATAGAGGATTTCAGGTCGGAGTATCCCGACATCAGGGCTGGAGAAGAAGATGATTGAACGTGCTTTCCTATACCTTTTAGAGTCAGAGAGAGAATGAAAGATCATGGCAAAGAAAACACAGATATTTCAATTCAAGTGTGCGACAGGTGGGATTATCTTTGACTAACTTCCTTTTCCCGTCATCCATATCAGGAGGGGGGAGCTGATGGCAAAAAACCGGCAGCCCCGCCTTCACTCATGGCTGGATCTTGCACGACGATCAGGGCTCCTCGTAACTGAACCTGTGCTATGTGAAGTGTTTCCCACCGGCCCCGAGAAAACGAATCAATACATCTACAGAAGAACACTCAACGAACGGCAGCGATGGCTTGCGGACCCGGGAGCAGCAAGCCGTTTCGCGAACTGGAAGAATTTCATCCTGCATGATCTTCTTGAATTGCCACAGCAGAATATCAGGAGAAAACAGGACTTCACACCGGAGCTGAGCATTTACCTTATAGATTACGATCAATCCATATCACCGAACTCGGTTCTCTTCAACAATGAGGACAATCCTGTACTGGGCATCTGGACAACAGCGCATGAGCAGGACCTGGACAGGGTGGAGAAGACCAGAGGCAAATGGCGAACAACTCCTAATGCAAAAGCAGTCAGATGGATGCGGGAGACCGGAGTATCCTTTGTTCTGCTTACCAACGGATCAATTTTCAGAATTCTGCACACACCTCCAGGGCTTCCCGAAGTAAGTATCGATTTCAATTCTTCCGACTGGGAAGAAGAAAAGCAGTTCGTTGACGCTTTCTCAACTCTCCTAAAGCAGGAGCGTAAGAAAGCTTATTTAATGTTGCTTCATGAATATGATATGATTATGGATAACACTATCAGTAATTCAACGGAAGATTGAAGATGGATGCATTCAAGCTTAGAGACAGGATAATCGAGGAGTACAAGCACTATGTAACAAGTTTCATTCGAATACAGGATCCTCGAATCGCGCGGAAAGTAAACGACACTATCAATCGCGGTCTTCTCTGGCCGGATCCCCTGATTCAGATCAACCCCTTCTTTGAAGCAGGAGAATCCATCAATGATCTTGTTCAAGAAAATATACTGCATCCATTATGTGAAAAGATCTTTGCTGATAAGCGAAAACAACCGAGTAAGCCGCTTCAGCTCTATCGCCATCAGTCCGAGGCAATCAAGGCTGCTTCAGTCGGAGCCAATTACATTCTCACAACAGGAACCGGTTCAGGTAAAAGCCTCGCGTACATAATACCCATTGTAAACTATGTGCTTCGAAATACCGAACACCGGGGAATCAAAGCAATAATCGTGTATCCGTTGAATGCGCTTGCCAACAGTCAGCTGGGGGAACTTGACCGATTCATCAATGAAGGCTTCCCTGACAGGAAAGGACCTGTCCGATTCGCTCGATATACCGGTCAGGAGAATGACGAACAGAAAAATGAGATCATTGCTAATCCTCCCGATATTCTTCTTACAAACTACGTAATGCTAGAGCTCATCATGACGCGCCCCAAAGAGAGAAAACTGATTAATGCCGCATCCGGCCTCAAGTTCCTGGTTCTGGATGAGCTGCACACCTACAGGGGAAGGCAGGGGGCTGATGTAGCGCTACTCGTTAGGCGTGCTCGTGAGTATTTCAATGCACCTGACCTTCAGATGGTCGGTACTTCGGCAACTCTTGCAGGACCAGGTTCTCTTGCATCTCAGAAAGAGGAAGTCGCTTCAGTCGCGTCCAAGTTATTCGGTTCACCTGTGAAACCCGAGCATGTAATCGGAGAGACGCTCAGGCGAATCACTCCTGAAGAAGATATCGAATCCGAGGAGTTCAAGAACCTGCTGAAACAAGTTATAGAATCCGACACCCCATACCCTGTATCATTCAACGAATTTATTACCGATCCTCGCGCAATCTGGCTCGAGTCGAAATTTGGAGTAACTCGAAGTAAAGAGAGACATCTTGTAAGAGTAAAACCCCGATCCATCAGAGGAAGAAGTGGAGTTGCTTCTGAACTCTCTGCCATTACTGAACTCGGGAAAGATGAATCTTCCAGAATAATTCAGGATGGTCTCAGATCCGGCAATACATGTGAACCATCTCCAGACACCGACAAACCACCATTCGCATTCAGGGTTCACCAGTTCATCAGCCCTAGCGAAACCGTTTTCACCACACTTGAGAAACCTGAGGACCGCAACATTACACTCAGCGGACAATACTACGCACCTGGTGAAGGAAATAAAATACTGATGCCCCTTGTCTTCTGTCGTGCGTGCGGGCAGGAGTACTACTGTGTCAGAAAACGTCCCGATAATTCGGAGAATACAGTTCATTTTGAGCCGCGGGAAGTGTACGACCGAATAAGCAACCCGGAAGAAGGAGTGGCAGGTTATCTATATTTCAGCGATTCCTCACCCTGGCCGGAGGAATACGAAGAAGCCTTAAGGCGGATCCCGGAAGACTGGCTGGAGAACCAGGGCGGGGTACCTAAACTGCCGAAGAGTAGAAGGCACTGGCTTCCAAAAGTGGTTAGAATTGATACTTCCGGTAAGATATCCAGCGAAGGATTACCTTACGCCTTCATGCAAGCCCCATTCCGATTCTGTCCATCATGTGGTGTTGCATACGGTACACAGCAGAGATCCGATTATCCGAAACTCGCTTCACTCGGCACAGAAGGCCGAAGTACCGCAACGACCATCCTCACTCTTTCCGCGATCAGAGAACTTCTTAGAGACAAGAAGCTCAGCAGGGAAGCAAGGAAGCTTCTGAGCTTTACTGATAACAGGCAGGATGCCTCGCTTCAGGCTGGACACTTCAACGATTTTATTGAGATAGGCATTCTAAGGGCTGCTCTGTATTACGCGGTAGCAGCTAATGGAGATCATGGGCTTACATATGACAATCTGGTTGACGGAGTGTTCAAGGCTCTGGATCTGCCACTTGAAGCATATTCGATTGATACAGATGTAGTATTCCAGGCCAGGGAAGACCGAGAGATAGCCTTCAAGAATGTCCTGGGTTACAGGATATACAGCGATCTCAAGCGTGGATGGAGGGTAAACACTCCCAATCTTGAACAGTGTGGTCTTCTCAGAATTGAGTATCGAAATCTGAAAGAAGTATGCTCATTAGAAGATCTCTGGAAGAATGCACATTCATCCCTTGTTTCCGCGTCAGCTTCCAGCAGAGAACGTATCCTGCTGACTTTCCTCGACTACATGAGGAGGGAACTTGCAGTCAGGATTGGTTATCTGAGCAAGACCGACCAGGAAAGAATTAAGCAGAGAAGTTCTCAGTACTTAAGAGATCCATGGGCTCTGGATGAGGATGAAATACCAGAATTCTCCAGGATTCTGTTCCCCACATCTAGGCCGAAGGGGGAGAAGTCAAAGACCAACCGGTATGTATCCGCCCGTGGAGGATTCGGCAAATTCCTCCGTACGGCTTCAACTTTCCCGGATTACCACGACAAGTTTACTCTGGATGAGACTGATGAGATCATTTTGCAGCTTCTGGAGATTCTTCGAAAAGGTGGACTTGTAGAGCAGGTAACTGAATCACGATCATCTCAGAAAGTAAAAGCCTATCAGCTTAAAGCAGCTTCAATGGTCTGGAAGATGGGTGACGGCAATACACCTTTCAGAGATCCTATCCGAATGCCATCAGCTCCCGATAAGGAAACTCTCCCAAATGGATTCTTCAAGAATTACTACAAGAATGTCGCCATGCATACACTTGGCTTTGAAGCGAGGGAGCATACTGCCCAGGTTAGAAGTTCGGTACGAGAGTTAAGAGAAGAACAATTCCGGGAAGGTAAGCTTCCAATACTCTTTTGCTCGCCAACTATGGAACTTGGCGTGGATATCGCTGAGCTGAACGTTGTGAATATGCGTAACGTTCCACCTAACCCGGCCAACTATGCGCAGAGAAGTGGAAGAGCCGGAAGAAGCGGGCAGCCAGCGCTTGTATTCACCTACTGCGGCAAAGGACGTTCTCATGATCAATACTTCTTCGCAAGACCTGAATTGATGGTCGCGGGGGCTGTAGCCCCTCCTCAGATAGATCTTTCAAATGAAGAGTTGATCCGTGCTCATCTGCATTCCATCTGGCTGACTGAAACAGGTATCAGTCTGGGCGCTTCGCTCAAGGAGCTTCTGGACCTGTCGGGAACTGAGCCGTCTCTGGAACTCCTGGGGCATATAGAAGATGAAATAAGCAAACCTGCAGCCTCTGCCTGCACTCTCTCCAGAGCCGATAAAGTGTTTCATGATATTATCCCCGATTTAGAGAAATCCCACTGGTATTCGGAAGACTGGTTCAATCGGGAGATAGAGCATGCCGCTGAGAACTTTGAATCAGCTACCGGCCGCTGGAAGCATCTGTACCGTTCAGCACTGAGTCAGCTGAAACAACAGAACAGTATTATCGCTGATGCTTCAAGAAGCTCGAAGGATAAAGAAAGAGCAAGAAGGCTTCACAGAGAAGCGGACAAACAACTCCAGCTTCTCACTAATGACAGTGATGTCTACCAAAGTGATTTCTACAGCTACCGATACTTCGCCAGCGAGGGATTTCTTCCAGGCTACAACTTCCCAAGACTTCCCCTTTCCGCTTACATTCCCGGTAGAAGACATGGACATGATGAATATCTTTCCCGTCCCAGATTCCTGGCCATATCCGAGTTCGGACCCAGAGCTGTCATTTACCACGAAGGCTCAAAGTACGAGATCAATAGAGTAATATTCATGATTGAGGGGAAGGAACCGGTTACAGGTTCCATTAAACTCTGTGCTCACTGTGGATATCTGCATCAAATCACCGATGATGTTGGTCCTGACCTGTGTGAGAAATGCGGCAAACCTCTTGGTCTTTCGATGCATAACATGTTCCGCATGAGAAATGTCTCCGCCAGAAGACGGGACAGGATAAGTGCCGATGAAGAAGAACGGCAGAGGTTCGGATATGAGCTGAAAACAGCCATAAGATTTAGCGATAGAGGCACCGGTGCTTCATTCAGAACCGCTTCGATCAAGAAGGACGATAAAATACTTGCGAGACTGGAGTATGGACCGGCTGCGACTCTCTGGAGAATTAACAAAGGCTGGAAAAAGCGGAAAAAAGATACCGGACCAGGTTTCGTACTCGATACTGAAAAAGGCAGATGGGAGAAGCAGAGTGCTCTGGAAGGTGATCCGGAAGATCCAATGGGACCCAGCACAAAACGGGTTATACCTTACGTCGAGGATACCAGGAACTGCCTTCTCTTCCATCCTTCAAAGCATCTGGAAATATCTCAATTCCGCTCATTGCAGGCAGCGCTCAAGAACGCAATCCTGATCGAATTCCAGCTTGAGGATAACGAACTGTCAGCTGAAGCACTTCCTGAATGGGAGACACCGGAACTGATACTGTTCTATGAATCCTCAGAAGGTGGAGCCGGTGTACTCTGCAGACTCTTCGAAGATCCCGGTGCTATGAGCAGAATCATGAAACAGGCTCTCGAACTCTGTCATTTCGATCCGGAGACTGGAGAGGACCAACTGAAGAGTGAATTCGCGGAAGAGGAGTGTACCAGAGCCTGCTACGATTGCCTGATGATCTACGGCAACCAGAAGGATCACCCGTTTCTGGATAGACATGAAATCCATGATTACCTGCTTGAACTGCGCAATGCAGATGTAAGTATTTCACCGGGAGAGAGCACGAAAGAAGATCACCTTAAAAAACTCAGGAATCTGTGTGACTCGGAACTGGAGAAAGAATGGCTTGATTTGCTAACTGAAAACAATCTTCATCTTCCCGACAAGGCTCAAACTCTGTTTGAAGAATGTGGTACAAGAGCGGATTTCTACTACAGCAAACACAACGCAGTGATTTTCATAGACGGCCCGGACCATGACAAACCGGCAATTGCAGAAAAGGACAGAATCAAGCGGGAGTGCCTGGAGAATAATGGATACATCGTTCTCAGCTTTTCTTACAGAAACAAATCCCACTGGCTCGACACATGTGCAGGTTATTCATCCGTATTCGGATATGGGAAAACATAGAACAGTTAAACATACATAAGGATAAGGATTGACATATACGTATACGTATATCATTTATTCAATGCTAGAGCATCCCCAACGGTTTACCGTTGGCTCCCCCTTCAAGTGCATTATTGCACTTGGAGGGGATTTCTTTTATCCTTCATAAATGATTAAATGCGGCATATTCATTGATGGATTCAATCTGTATCATTCCCTTCGGGATGCAATCTCAGAAACACCATACTCAAGAGTAAAATGGCTTGATATTTCTTCGCTGAGTGATTATTTCATAAAAGAACCAGCTAGAGGCTTTCTTACAGAATCCCTGTCTCGTGAATGTATTCATTTTTACTCTGCAAAACCCATGCATGCATATCCTGGAACTCGTAAGAAATTCGATCTTTATATGAATTGTCTCAGGAATACAGGAATCGAAGTTCACCTTGGCAACTACCGCAGACGCACAGCGAGATGTAAATTATGTAAAGGTGAATATTCTTATCATGAGGAGAAGGAAACCGATGTAGCTATTGGAGTAGGAATCCTACAGAAAACAATTGAACATGATCTTGGAGCAGTGATTGTTGTTTCTGGAGATGCCGATCTAATACCTGCATACTTAGCACTGAAAGAAATGAGACCAGAAACAATAAGAATTGTCGCAATGCCTTTCAAGCGATCTCTTAAGGTAGTGAAGAAATCGGTTGACCACTATTTCAATATAAAACCGAAAATCTATGCTATGCATCAATTTGATGATCCACTGGTACTAGAAAATGGAACAACTATTTGCAAACCCCCTTCCTGGTAGATTAAGATATTTGAGTGAGGGATTGCGCCTTAAACCTGGACATGATATCGCACACATATATGGATATGTATTAAGCGCCGTTCACACATATTCATACACGGGTGTTTCGATCATACGCACAGGCTTTTCTTTTCCGCTGATCAGCTTCTGAATGTGCTCCACCGTTTCAGGAGCAAACAACTCCTCCCCGGTTTCCTTGCATACCCGTGCAGGAACATGCTCGATAATGTAGAAACTGCCTGCATGTTCCAATGTATAAATAACTTCAGTATCAATCATGGTCTCTTTCATGATAAAATTCTATCAGATTGAACTTCCTTGGTCAACTTCCATGTACTGGATTCCTCACGTCGGTAGCACATCTGCTCAGTAATTTCTATAACCTGATCCGGGTAGAGACCCGCACAATTGAACTTCTATGTGAAATGGAGCTTTGCGATCTCAGGAAAGCCCTTGGCATGACGCAAGAGGAACTGGCTAAATCCATGAACATGAAGCAGTCTGCAATTTCCAAAATGGAACATCAGTCAGACATGTTTATAAGCACTCTCAGAACAATACTATCAGCAATGGGTGCAACATTGAAGATAGTTGCCAGCTTTCCCGAGGGAGATGTGCAAATCAACCAGTTCGAAGAAATCAGAGAAGGCAAAATCACGGTACAGGCGTAGAGCATTAGTTCTCGAAGAACAGCCCGCCTAATAAATGCCACCCCGTGGTGGACGCTTTTAGAACTGAATTAGCCTGTACTTGATGTCCTTCATTCTAATGAAAGGCAAAAAGTGAGTACTCTATGACTCTATTAGTCCTGATATTGAGCATATACTTGTTATATAGTAGTCAATATCACCTTCACGCCTAATCAGGTATATAAAAGTACAACCAAATTTGTTTCCATATTCATCATCATATTCCAGATAGTGAATGTAATAGTATCCTGGTGCTACCACCTTAGGATCAAGTTTCTCAAGACTTTGATTTGGGAATAAAGTTGAATAAACACACTCATCTCTCCCATAATCAAGAATCTTCTCTTTGTATGATGCAGTATCAGGTTGTATCATTCTTATACTTAAAATGTTATAAGCTGGAGTAATCCCTACATTATTTAGCTCCCCAGTCACACACACCATAGAATCACTACTCAGTATAAGCTCCGGATCTATAAATACATACGGTCTTAACATTGTAGTATTGTATTTCTGCAAATCCTCGATAGAACTTGCCTGTAATTCAATTGAACGAACTTGATTAAAGACAGATTGCCGTGTTACTTCTACCTGATCTTCTATTCTACATAATGTGAAAATCAGTACCATACATATTGCCAATTCAGAGAAGAATAAGAATACATTAGAGTAGTGTTCAATATATTTCATAATAGATTTAACTTTATTACTCATCATATACTTCCTTACTATTTGTAAGCATCAAAGCAAACATAATCGATTTACTTCACGTATTCTTGTAGTACCCCCAACTGGATTCGAAATTATGTTTTTGGACAGTCACAGAGTTTCCCGTATACTTTCAGTCAAGGAAAATAAAGCAGCATCAATAAAGGATTGTGAAAGGAATGCATGACATTCGCATCCGGCTCACTGGTAAAAGCAAGAGGCAGGGAATGGGTTGTTCTCCCCGAATCAGATGATGATCTACTTCTGCTTAAACCTCTTGGCGGCACGGAAGAGGAAATAGCCGGTATCTATCTTCCTCTTGAAACAGTAGAACCGGCTCACTTCAGCTTGCCTGACCCTTCCGACCTCGGTGATTACAGATCAGCCCGGATGCTCAGGAACGCGGTAAGGCTTGGTTTCAGGAACAGTGCCGGTCCTTTCAGGTGTTTCGGCAGTATTGCTGTCGAACCAAGACCATATCAGCTTGTTCCTCTACTCATGGGCTTGAAGCTTGATCCCATTCGTCTCCTGATTGCAGATGACGTCGGAGTCGGAAAAACCATTGAAGCATGTCTCATACTCAAGGAGCTACTGGCACGCGGTGAAATTGAGCGGTTCACTGTTCTTTGCCCGGCCCACCTTGCAGAGCAATGGCAGGGCGAGCTGTCCAGGAAATTCCATATCAATGCTGAACTTGTTCTACCCGGTTCAGTAAGGAAGCTTGAAGCACATTGTAACTTCAACGAATCAGTTTTCGAGAAATACCCATATACAATCGTATCTCTGGACTACATCAAATCAGACAGGCACAGAAATGAATTCTTAAGAGCCTGTCCCGAAATGGTGATAGTTGATGAAGCGCATGGATGCGCATTCTCCGGTGCAAGAAGGGGAGGAAGACATCAGAGACACAGACTGATTAAGGAACTTTCAGAATCTCCTGACAAACACATGATCTTTGTTACCGCTACTCCACACAGCGGTAACGAAGATGCATTCAGATCTCTCCTTGCATTCCTGAAGCCTAAGTTCATGGATTTACCCCCGGATTTAACCGGACCACACAACGAGCATCAAAGAAGAGAACTTGCTCAATATATGGTTCAGCGAACCAGGGGAGACATCCAGCACTTCATGACTGAAACCGCTTTTCCCAAACGCATGGTTGATAAAGATGGAATGGAACCGGAAGAACACTACCTTCTGCATCCTGAATACAAGAAACTCTTCGAAAAGGTTCTTGAATACGCAAGAGGATCCGTTCAGAAAACTACAAAACACGATCATCGCTCCCGTGTAAGGTACTGGTCTGCTCTTGCCCT
>DAOWFD010000210.1 GCA_030638185.1 Candidatus Aegiribacteria sp. | reverse complement strand
GTGCCTGTGCAGTCTCACCGACCCCATGACGGAAGAATCCTCTGTAGAGCAGTGCATCTATCATGGTGGGATCCAGCTCCAGCGCCCTGGTGAAGAGCTCTAAACCATCCCTGTTTGAATCAGCATCAATACTGTCTACTCCCGCATGGAAAAGCATAAGGGCATAGTTCCTGCTGTTTCTTGGTACTCTGACAAGTCGGAATCCGATGCAGGTTGCCCAGAACTCCGGAGGCTGGCTGCTGCGGCTTCCCGATCTGCATTCATTCAGGCTGGTCAGCCAGCTCCCTCCGCGGTGTACCCTCCGGGTGTTCATCTGGTCGGGCCACTGATCATCGCATGGATAGAGGAAAGGAGTTCCATCAGGAGGGAGATAGTCGTAGTCAGGAGAGTAGCGGTCCTGACACCATTCGGAAACATTGCCTGCCATGTCAAAAAGCCCCCGGGAATTGGCTTCAAGTGAAGCTACTTCCCGGGTGCCTGACCCGAAGGTGGGAGTTACTGTCCAGATCTGATCTTGTTCATTAACTCTATACTGGCAGTAACGGCTCGCCAGATTGTCATGATCGGAATCTCCCCAGAGAAAGTCGGCATCGCTTCCCGACCTGCAGGCGTACTCCCATTCCGCTTCACCCGGCAGCCGGTAAACGTAAGTGGAGTCCAGTCTGTTCAATCTATCGATGAATTCTTTGCAATCGAACCAGGATACCGCATAGACAGGATAACCTGAACCTCTGCCGCATATACCTGTCCAGAGGAATGGTATACTGCTTTCATCAGAACCCATCAGCTTTTCCCACATGCCTTGAGTAACCTCTGTAGTCATTATCTCGAAGGAATCGATCTGAACAATGATTTGCGGAACTTCGTCGAAGTAATCACCGCCTGAGATATCTGAACCGATCAGGAACTCACCTGCGGGAATGGAAACGAATTGCATTCCATCCAGCGGCCCGTCTGAAGCCGAAAATGTTCCTGAAGCCATTACAGAACTGGTGAAGAGCACTACGCTAATTAATTGATGCAGCTTCATACCATAACCTCCCTGGAGTTTCATGTCAGCAGAACACTTACTCATATATAATTCTTTGAAGGAAGCAATGCTGTCAAGATGATCGATCTGCTATGATTATGCCTCCGAACATTCAATACTGTCTGGTAAAAAATCCTTCGTATCTTTCGTTTCCACCGATTTCTTCGCTGCTGATCTTGATTGAGAGCGGCAGGTTGTTGTAGGGGCCATCGTATATCTCCAGTCTGATAGTAGGGTAGGTTCCCTTGAAGGCGGCTCGCAGAAAGCATTCATCACCGTTGCTGGTATAAATAAGCGCAAGATCCCTGGACGACCAGTTCATTTTGCAGTCAGGTAAAACTATGATGAATTCCAGGTTGGGAGAGTACCATGCCGTCCATAGAACGTAGGGATCGTAACTTCCCAAAGGATCGAGGAAGTCCAGAGTAACCTTCTCTACTATAGCTACGGTTCTATCCGGTCTAAAGTAAAGCCTGTATACCGCCTTGTTCTGTACTCCGTATTCATCGAGTAAGTCTTGAGTTGCCTGCCATTGCTCATTGGTTTCATTTCTACCCCAGCCGGTGTAGAGGTAGTTGAATACCTCATAGGGGAGAAGATCTTCTGCTGAGAAATGAAGATAGCCTCCAAGTTCTATCGGGATTCCGGTAAACATGTCGTACCAGTCAGGTACAGGGGGGAGTTCAGCACAGAAGGAGAGACGTCTGTAGTATTCCACTTTCAGGTCCTGCAGATTGTCTGGATAGCAGCATCCGTGAATGGATTCTTCAGTGTCTTCAGCGGCTTCCAGGAATAGAAAGATATTATCCACCTCTTCGTCAGAGAATCCAGGATCGAATTCGGCAGGTGTGGTGAAATCCGGATCCGGAACGTACCAGTCCTGATCTTCGAAATAAGCTGCAAGCGATTCATTTGAGAAGACATAGCCATGCATGGCATATATCTCGTTGCGGAGGATGCAGAGTTCGAACCAGGTCACGTCTTCTATCTCCTCCTGTGTGTATGGCCTGTTCTCGTAGAGCTGTATATCGGCTGCCTGTGCTGCCAGACAGATAATAAGGATTGAAAAGAGTGTTTTCACCATGTACCCCCAGTATGGTTATCATTTGCCAGATATGGCATCAATACAAATGTGGCCTTCGTTTACTTATACCTGGATTTTCAAACCCCCAGGTCGAACTGCAGGCTTATCATTATGGTACCTGCGCCTTCGGGTGGTTCCGGTATGCTCATTTCCATCAGTACTGCTGCAACATTCTCAGCCAGTTCATCACTTCCGGTTTCGTTGGATACAACTTCTACTACCTCTGCATCTCCGCTGGCATTGAAAGTGATGTTGAATGAAATGATACCTTCGGGAAAAGGACTCTGCATTTCAGCATCATCAGAGGTTCTGAGTATTCCCAGAAATTCAATCAAAAGATCTTCTTTCAGCTCGTGTAGAGATACACTCAGTTGATAATTTGTCAATCCAAGGTCGGGATGGATATACACCATAATTACTCTTGGAGAGAGAGAAGACAGGCTTCGTCTTCTGCTGTCACCAGTAGTTATCGTTGTTGATCCTACTGTAGCAGGCTGCAGACCGGAGCCTCCACCTGAAACAGGCATTGTGCCTACCATTCCACGTGGGACAATTTGGATTGAATTAGCGCCCTGTGGTGGTGTTCTTGTTCCAAAAACACCTTCGTATGAAACCCCATCAGGCATATTGACCGGAACCTGAACAGTTAACACACTACCGGTCGAGTCAGTTCTGACTTCCTCGCTCACTGCGACAAAGGATGTATAGGCACTGAGGATCTGGTATTCCAGAGCGGTTGCAGTTATTTCTGATATGATCGGATCAGGATATTCGGATGTGAGCAGCTGTCGACCTAGATCGTGGATTCTCTCTCTTGCCCACAGGGTTGCTATTGCTTCGTTTGATTCAGAAGCTTCAGGCAGAGTAATATTTTCATTCTGACTCCAGCTGTTCATCGCAACAGATCCCATGAGTTTGATAGTCTCTGTACCCGAGCCATCGTATTTACCCACGATAAAAAGCGGGGTTCCGGGATAAATATCCTGAACGCTGGAAGGATAGATATCGTAAACCTCGAAATTTCCCCAGTCTATTTCAAAGTCCATGATGTATGGATTGTTGATCTTGTTGTATATGGCTGCTACAGCCTCAGATGGATCATCATGTAATCCAACAAAGAAAGCTTGTCCTCTTCCTTCTTCGGCCAGACCTTCGATCAGGTACCTGTTCGGGCTTGATCCTACACCCACACTGAAAAGCCTGATGTTTTCTCCCAGCGCGCTCTGGACTTCAGCAAGTATCTGGGTTTCATTTCCTATGTATCCATCAGTCAGGAATAGAACGAATCGCAATCTTTCAGGGTCTTCGGGGTAACCTATTGCAGCTTTGATGCCTTCAATCATATGCGTTCCACCGCCACCGGACATAGCATTGATATAATCAAGACCCATTAGAACATTTTCATCTGTATTGGGTAAAGGTTCGGAAGACATACTGCTTGCTGTCACACTGAAGCGCATTATCTGGAATGTATCATGTGGATTCATTCCGGAGACGAACTGCCTTACCGTCTCCTTGGCAACTTCTATGGGTTGTCCGCTCATTGACCCCGAACAATCCACAACGAAGAAAAGTTCCTTGGACGTTATTCTATCAACATCAACTTCACTCTCAGGTTGGACCAGCAGCATGAAATAGTTACCGTAATCGTCGCTGTGGGTAAGGAAGCCGGTTTCGATCCTGTCAGTTGCAGTTGTGTATCTCAGGACAAAATCCCTGTTCGGGATCTCTGACCGGTTTTCAAGTTCAACATAGGCCAGACCGTAGCTGTCAATATCCCATTGTATTTCGTGATTTGTAGATTCAAGGTGCTGAATAGGCAGGCCAACATTGATATTAACAGTCAATTCAATATCGTAACCCGGCCTTGTGCCTTCGGGTACTACCGGAGGTGTAATAAGGTCAGCATCCGGTACTATGTTCGTCGGGGGAAACCACCCACTTGTGCTGGGTCCGATGGGAGTTCCTGGAATAAACCTGGGGC
>DAOWFD010000298.1 GCA_030638185.1 Candidatus Aegiribacteria sp. | reverse complement strand
GTGCTTTATCTTCCGCTCCGATTCAGGAAAGTTTTTAAGGTGATTTTCCGGAATTGCGAAAGTTCGTACTCAGTACTGGTTAATCCTTCAGCCCTTGTGCTCAATTCTAATATCGATTCCTGGAGTCGTTCAAGATGATGATTGCGGACCTTGCAGTCCGCATACAGCTCCCTTCTGGATCCCGTGGAGTACTTCGTCAGAGGAACTACATCAGGCATTTTCGGAAGAGTACAATTTTATTCGTTTCACAATCAGCGTAACCAGCGCCGTTAGCTTCTACCTCTTTCACTGGCAGGCGACTGGTTCACGCTGTGGTTAGACATGCTGTTCATCTTCTCTTGATTTTAGAGATGCTATTATGTAGGTCATTTCAGCATTGACTGAGCTTTTGATTGCACGGCTGATGCAGAAATACAGGAACACTATTATTGCAATTATCTGAATATAGTATTGCTTCCCTTGCACATAAGATAAGTATATTGCCAATATGCTATAGATGACTCCTTGTCGATACAATGATGCAAACATATAACTTCTATATACGTCAATGTAACCAACTGGATTCCAGGTTCGACAGTAGTTACACAATCTATTCACTTTATGAATTGGTAGAAGTTCCTTACTAACCCGGACATTTCACCAGCTTTCTTAAGAGCCATCTGAAGTCACCGATTTTTCGTTTTCTGTGAATTCAGGTGGTTATTTGCATTTCCTGGACCTATAGAGATGATTGGAAGCGAGTTTCAACGATTATCCCGGTGCAAATGTAGACTCCTCCAACTGCTGCTGAGAGCATTCTTCCGCAGAACGATTATCTGGAGGGATTACACACGTATTCTCTGAAGATTAAGGAAGGCTTTTTCAAAGATTGGTTTGTACGGATAACCGCTGGACATCGATAGATGCACTCTGCGAACACTGACCTTAACCAATGCTCCTATCTTGAATAGCTTCAGACGGATCGAGTCACACCTTGCTCTGGCCATCTCAGTTCCCTTGAGAGCAAAAGATCGCATTGCGTTCAGCAGGATGTACGCCAGGCCGGATAACCATACCCGGAGCTGATTCGAACGTAGCCAGACCTCATCCGAAAGGGGGTAGTACCCTTCCGCTACCAGTTGTTCTTTCGGCAGGGACCTGTAAAATTCCCATCACCAGCATGAATATTGTCCATAATCCTGATGATTTCAAGGGTATTCTGTCAGAAAAACCTCCGAAGAATACACTCCACCATTGGTTTCCTGTACGATTCTGCTGAATGGAGTCTATCCTGCTTCCAGGATCTTATTTCTTCTTCGCATGAGAGCCATACGACTGAAGTTGTGTACGATCGCTTTTTCAAGAAGTTCTTCACGTACTAATTCAATCCCCCTGCGTCGAAGCCGGCCAAACTCGAATGAATATTTCAGGACGAAGATCAATGACTCAACCGCGCTGCGGTTGCGCCGAGCTTCTTTGTAAAACTCACTTTCCCACTCTTCCTCAGATATCAGATCCTTGCCCTTGGAACCGCTGATGCTGACTACATCTATCCCATCAATCTTAAGGACAGCATCCCTGCCCTTCTTTGAAGAGTAACCGTCGTCGGTACTGACGCATCGGGGAGCGATACCTGTATTCTCAATCACCTTCCTGACAAGAGGTTCAAGCTGGGGAGCATCACCGGCATTACCTTCTGGAACATGAAGTACGGTAACGAAGCCGTTACCGCTCCTGCCAACCTGAGGGCGGTATCCAACGATAGTCTCACGCCCACCCTTGGAGATGAAGGCGGCTGATCCGTCGCCGAGGCTGACTATCTTCTCAACGTCCGTATCTTTCTCATCGATGATTCTCTCTTTGGAGTAAGCCATTACCAGCTCAGCGTCATCCATATCATTTTCAATTGAACCCCAGAACTTATCAAGACGCTCTCTCTTTGAGGGAGGAAGGAGTACCGCTTCCTTGATCGAACCGTGCTTCTTAAGTTCTTGGCGAATATGCCTGACGGCTTTCTCGACTTCCTTGTAGAGCTTCCGGTAAACACTCCGGCGCTTTACCTTTGCTCCCTTTCCTGAAGTAACGCTGATCTGGAAGTGATAACTCTTGATCTTTCCAAGCCACATATTCATGTAACCATCCATGAAGTTGGGAATGCCGAACAATTCATTCAGCCTCTGGCTCTTCCTGTAAGCACGGTGAACAATATCACACAGTACACCTGAATCAGTAGGCCAGCAGCTGTCCGCCCTTACCGCAGTACTGTCAAGAATCAACTGGTTGAAGTCATCAAGCCCTTCAGTATGAATCATCTTCAACTGGCATTGATGTATGTATTTCTTCGTATCGAGAGATACTGCATTCACATTCTCAAGCGCGGTCGTTCTGCCGGGCATCTTCCCATCCCCGTGAGTCTTGATGTAAACATCAACAACCTTCGAATCCCTTATACGGTCTATGGCTTTGGAGGCAGTAAGCGATGAGAAGTAACCCCGCAACATGATGAAGATGTAGGTGATTACAGGGGTCATAGTCCTGTCCCGACCTGTTTCAAGCTCCAGCTCCTCCGGTTCCGTATATCCATCCGTCTCAAAACCCGGAAGTTCTCCATGACTTAATTCCCATGCTCTGTCAGCCAGGCGCTTCTTCTTTTTCTCTATGCCGAGGGTAAAAAGATCGGTTTCTATCTTTTCGAGAATCTCCGGGAATCTGTCAAGAAGCTCAATGGATATTTCAAGAATGTCGCTGAGCTCTGTTCGGGGAATTGATGAGCCGAGAAGTGGAAGTTCCTTGCTTTTTCGTGAAAATATGGTAGTTTCCATCTGCGCCGCCTTTCTTTTAAGGGTTTTTGGTTGGTATCTTAACTCCTTGATATATAAAGAATTACGGCGCATTTGTCTATAGTGAACGTATGTTTTATATAATGTTATCAGCTAGTAAAGACTTTTCGTACAGGCTCGAGTAAGACTCTTGAAGTACTCACCAGCCTTACTGTCAATGTTATCTATGAGAACAGTCCTGCCGCAGCTACCGTACTCCGAAGAAGTATTCAGAGTGAACTCCGTTCACAGGAAATCGTCAGGAACTCCGTTGTCAACCCGGAAAATGTTGCCCACTCAGGTGCCGTCATAGTCGATTCAAGAGATCTGCTCTACGGTGAATACGTTATCATCACTCATCCGGATTATGAATCACATGCACAGGAGCTTGCCGACTGGAAAACTTCAAAGGGAGTTCCTACCAATGTTTACACTACAACATGGATCCAGAATCAGTATTCCTTCTATGACCTTCCGCAGGAGATCCGAGCCTTCCTTACAGACTGTATCGATGAAGGAGTCGAATATGTCCTTATCTACGGTGATGATGATAAGGTCCCCGGAAAGGATGTAAGGATTTCCTTTCAGGGCGCTTACATAGAATATCCTCCTGTAGATCTTTACTGGTCTGATATAAACGATGAATTTCCCGGTGAAGATCGCTGGGATAGCAATCAGAATCATATCTGGGGTGAATGGGGAATCGACGATATAGATTATCACCCTGATCTCTGGGTAGGGAGAGCAAGCGTTAATTCCACAGATGAAGCTGATATTTTCAATGAGAAAGTCTTTTCCTACGAACGCATTTCTTCAATCCAAACCGGGAAAACTCCCATTGAAATGAGAATAGGATACACTACCGGGTTTCTTTTTGGTGGCAATCCGGAGATCTGGGGATACACCGGTGCTGAACTCATATCCTTTTATATTCCCTCGGAATGGGCGGAGGAAAAGTGTTATGAATACACCGGCAACAACAGCTATTCCATCACAATAGACATGATCGATGCCGGTCCGCACCATGTTTACCATGCCAGCCATGGATCCAAGACGGTCATGTATACTTCTTATGGGAGTAATTACACCACCGGCCATATCATGGCTCAGGAGAATATCAGCAACGGTCACCTGCCTGCTATCTGGAACTCGATCTCATGCTGGATCGGATGGCTCGACGGATGCGAATGTTGCGGAGATGCATGGCTGAACTCCCCAAATGGAGGTGGATTCGGAGCTTTCAATGCCAGGTATGGATGGGGATCCTATGTAGCTGGCTACGGACCCAGCGAGGTCCTTTCGAGATACTTCTACGAAGAGATGTGGTTTAACGACGATTACCAACTGGGTGTCGCACACCTCATGGCCAGCGACATGATGTGTCCATTCTCTGAAGAGATCGATGACTGGTGTGTTAAAGAGTATAACCTGTTCGGCGAACCGGAGCTCCCGATGTGGTTTATCGAGGCGTCGGATCTTGATGTTTTACATCCAGCCAGTATCTCAGAAGCCGGTAATGTAACGGTGAATGTAACTTCGTGTGGATCTGATGTAAGCGGTGCCAGGGTGTGCCTTCAGAAGGGTGACTGGCAAACCGGTGAGGTTTACGAAGTTGGTCTTACCGATGAAAGCGGAAATGCTACACTATATGTCTCTCCAGCTACTTCCGGAACGATATCCGTTGTTGCATGGGCTCGTGATTACATCTCCTGTCAGGGATCAATCGATGTCGCCATTACCGGTTTTGAAGAAGGTGAAGGTAATCCTGTTTTCAATAACAATCTCGATTCAGTCTATCCGAATCCTGCCACAGGCAGTATCACAATTCCCTTCAGTCTTGCCGCAGCAGGCGTAGCCTGGGTTGATATCTACGACATAACAGGTAGAATCGTAACCACTCTTACCGCTGAAGAGATGACTGCAGGACACCACAACCTTCCCTGGAATCTTGAAGACGCAAATGGCATAGCTGTTCCTTCAGGTATCTACCATGTAAGGATTTCAACCGGTGACTGGACCGGAGTAACCAATCTGGTGATCATTAGATAATGGTGGGGTCGTCCCCTCAATGATTCTTGACCGGTATTACATACAAAAGTACAAACTTCTTGGGAGAAATAACAATGTTGATTAAAATCGCAATTCCTGTCTGTTTTTTCCTTACCATGATTATAGTCTCCTGTGGTGACGATACTACAGCACCATCCGGACCTGGGCCGACTCCTTCAGTTCTATCGGTTGAATTCACCGGTGATTCTTCAAAGGTCTCGTTATCCGGTTCATCCAGTATGAATATTTCTGTTTCATTGACAGAAACAGAACGAGGAACAGATGCAAAAGGAAGCTGCAAGATAACAGCCACCTGGACTATTTGTCCCGATACAACATTCAGCAGTTACGTTCTGTATCGCTCACTTCAACCTGATATTTCCGCGGATATCTCTGCGGCGACCATCCTTTGCGTTATTGAAAATGTTGATGACACAAGTTTTACAGATGAGGAAGTGGACTGGGTCACCACTTATTACTATGCACTCAAGACAACTGATACTTACGACTTGATTGCCTGGAGTGACGAGACATCCATCATCACTCCAGGTTCTGTCCCGACACCATCAGTTCTATCAAATGGTAATGTCTGGTTGAACCATGTTGAACTCTGCTGGACCAAATGCTATGATTCTGATTTCAAATACTACAAACTCTTCTGCTCAACTACACCTAACATAGCAGACGACACTACATTCGCGGAAAGGATCTGTTACTATTCTATATTTGCGGCCTCCACCTATACCCATACTGAGGCAGATGCTTCTACAACCTATTATTACGCTCTCATAACATCAAACACGAAATCCATGGTGAGCTGGAGTAACGAATTGACAGTGACTATTCCTGAAGAAGTTCCCGATTCTGTTATTGCTACAGTTGGTGTGGGAAACAACCCGTACGAAATCTGCACTCTTCCGTCAGGAGAGTATGTATATGTTACGAATAATAGCGATCATACTGTCTCTGTGATCCGAACGTACGATAACTCCATTTTTACCACTGTTGATGTTGGCGAAAACCCCCTGGGAGTCTGCCCCCTTCCATCCGGGGAGTACGTGTATGTGGCTAATCATGGTGATCAGAATGTCTCTGTGATTCGTACATCCGATAACTCCGTGATAGATACTGTTGATGTAGGATATCAACCAAAAGCTATCTGTACTCTTCCTTCGGGAGATTATGTGTATGTGACCAATGCCGGAATTTTCGATGACGACGTTTCTGTGATTCGCACATCTGACAATTCTGTTATAGCTACCGTTGCTGTGGGGAATCTTCCCTACGGAATCTGTTCTCTTCCTTCCGGGGAATACGTGTATGTGGTAAACAGTGGTGATGACAATGTCTCTGTGATCCGTACATCCGATAATTCGGTGATATCGATTGTTTCTGTAGGTAATTCTCCCGAAGGAATCTGTTCTCTTCCTTCCGGGGAGTACGTGTATGTGACTAATACTTTAAATAACAATGTCTCGGTGATCCGTACATCCGACAATTCCGTTGTAGCTACCGTTAGTCTAGGCGTTTCTCCTTGTGGAATCTGCTCTGTTCCTTCCGGGGAGCATGTGTACCTGACAAATAGTGCGGATAACAGTATCATGGTAATTCGTACATCCGATAACTTAGTTACTGGTGTATTGGATATGGAGTATGAGCCTTTTGGAATCTGCGTTCTTCCTTCCGGGGCGTATGTATACATTACGAATCATCTGGATAACAGCGTCTCTGTTATTCTTCGCTGATATTCACAATTGGATTTAACCCGGATTCATCAAAGGCACTCGTTGCGAAGCGTTGCAGGCTGGATTTCGATCAGGGAAGCGATGAAAAACTGCTGCTTGATAATCAGCGGCTAATCGGCGAGCATTTGTTATTGGCTATCGAATATACCCCAAGCCTCTGAGTTGATCGTCGATGATATCGCTCTGAACATGTATTAATCTACCAGTAGGCGGTGTCGACCAGTACATTTCGAGTTCTTGCTGCAGGATCTCATCTGGAGTTAGGGGCAATTTCTCTTCAGGGTCCTGCGTGAGATTAAACATAAATCCATTTAATGTGCGCATACACATAATCACCTTTTTCTCGCTCTTCAGAACTGAAGCGAGTGACCAGACATTTTCCTTGTCAAGAACAGCACTGTCGCATCTGTCAGCAAAAATCAGTTCACATCCGCTGGAAAACATCGTCCTGTCTGAGGGAATCTGACCAGAGATGATATCAATACCCTCAAAATTGCCATCTTTCTCGATTTCAAGCAGATGGAGGACGGTCGGCAGTATATCTATCTGTCCTGTCAGGCTCGAATCACTAACACCATGCCGGCCTCCGGGAACAGCGATTATCAGGGGAACGTGAAGCAATTCCTGGAATAGGGTATGTCCATGACCGATGTAGTCATGTTCAAGGAACTCTTCCCCGTGATCTGACGTAAGGATAATTATCGAGTTCTCTGCTATGCCCAGATGTCTAAGGCCAGAGAACAACCTGCCAATCTGGCTGTCTGTCCAGCGTATCTCGCCGTCGTACAGATTGATAAGATGTTCTAGATCCTCAGGATTCAAAACCGTGCCGTCTGATGAGATTTCCCACGAATCGACACCATCTACTCCCTCGGGACAGAATAGTGTATCGAAAGGATCAGGCGGCGAGTATGGTGAATGGGGATCGAAGAGATGAATAACCACCAGGAAGGGTTTAGGGTTACCCCTGTTTTCGTGTAACCAGGTTAGGACTTCATCAATAGTCTCGCCTGCGCGACCGTGACCACACATGTTTACGCTGTAATGATCGTATCCATTTGCGAAACCAAGCTCATTCCTCAGAATCGCAACATTGACGAAACCGGCAGTGATGTATCCGTTACCCTTCAGAATTGTTGCAATTGTGGGGAGTTCTGAATCCAGGCCATAAGTTCGATCTGCGCGCCTTCCTGCCTGGTGAGAGACAGGAGTCAATCCAGTCCAGATTGTCGCATGCGAAGGCAGGGTCCATGGAGACTGCGCCTGGCATCTGGTGAAAAGTGTTCCCTTGACCGCCAGACTGTCGATGCAGGGAGATGTTAATCTGTCGTATCCGTAACAACTCATATGATCAGCCCTAAGTGTATCAATTATGATGATGAAGACGTTAGGCTTGCCGCCATTCCCCACGCAACCCATTCCTGTCAAAAAAACAAGCAGGCCGAGGATTATACGATGATTCATTGTCTATTTCTTCTCCAATTAAGAGAACCTGATAGCTCCCCCATAGTCTGAATGAGTCGACCTTATCTATGTAGACAGGTAGAAAACTGTTTTTCCCTCCATCCGCAACGATTCCCTCATGAACGCTCCTCAGTTTCCCATCCTTAGTGATTCCCTGTCTAAAGCACAATACAGAATGTAACGCTACACCGTCAATGAAATTTAAAAGCTGATGAACATTCAACTCCCCAACTCGGGAGGGCAGGTGTGTGCTGGTATGTTGTTACGTGTGTTTATCGGCTCTTCATGAATTTGACAGGGCAGGGTTGCACTAGGTATTGTCACTTCAGGCAAGGAATCACGGAAAACTGGTTCATAAAGAGGTAGATTAATTATGGAGTTTAACTACGAATTGGAGTTTTTATTATGCGAAGATCAACCATCGCCGGTATGTTCATAGTTATTTTCGTTTTGTTTTCAGCATGCGGTGAGAGCGCACAGGATGAAAATCAGCAAACCCCCTCCAACTTACAAGAACCGGTAGAAGATGCGGATGGTACTCCTGGTACTCCTGTTCCTGATCAGACAGCTATGGCTGAATACGCAAGCTGTGATGGAACATTCAATATGCTTTACCCCGAAGGCTGGTATGTCAAGGAGTTCCAGAACGGTCCAACCATATCTTTTTCCATAGCTGAGAACAGTGATCTGTTAGATGGTAGACCTGATTTCAGCAGACCTATTCTTCTTGCAGTAGGGATAATAAGTCAGCTCCCTCCTGATGCTGCTGCTTCCGGTGTAGAATTTCTGCATGCCAATATGTATTCAAAGGAGAATGGTCTCTTCCGGTATGTCCCGGTCGGTGAACCCAACATTTCCACTCCTGCATCTTCTACCAATTTCTATATCATCACAGCAGAAAGCGTTGAAGAAGATGGCTCAATAATACACTGGCAGCTTGGAACACTTCTTACCGACCTTACGGTTGTACATATCGGAATTGGCGTATCTGAAGCAGGAATGGAAGAATACAGGCAGATTGGCATTGAGATGTTCAACTCGGTGCAGATCGACTCAGATGTTACCGGACAACTGGCAGGCATTCATATACAGTAGAATGATCGGCCGGCGGGGACCTTGCCCCTGATGCCCTGTATGTTCTCGTCGGTAATCCGCAGGAAATACCCGTTAGCGGGTTATGTAAACCAGAATAACTCATGGAGGTCAGTTAGGTGAAAAAAACAATAATTCCTGTTCTTCTGATCATTGTATCTGTCGCCTGGTGTCAGATTGAATATCAGCAGATTACCGGTGAGTTACTCGAGCATTGGAATACGGCTTATTCATCTAACTTCTTACAAATTCACCTTTATGATTCAAGTAACCTCCCGGATAACATCTATGAGCTTCTTATAACAGGTATTGAAGTTGAGCGGGACTCATTGGACATCTATCTGATGGGAATGGCTCCCAAAACAGATATTCCTTTTCTTCTCGCAACTGGTGGATACAGGGGGGAATACAACTTCGCAAAATCATTCTCGAAGTATTATAAAGATGATGATGAAATTCTTCTCTCTTTTCAGATGCCTGGCAGCGCGAGATATTGTCAAGCCCGTTATAGATGGAATGTAGAGGAAGAATCGCTTGTGCTGCTGCGATACTATTCAGCAGATCCGTCTCTGGACGCGATGGAGAGAATAGACAGCCTTCTGACCGAAGGGGATATTGCAGAAGCAATAGACGAGTTGAACAATATGTTTTACCCTGGCAGCTATTACAGTTCTGACGAAATGATCGCCCGATTGCTGAGAAGCATTAACAGAACTGCCCATGAAGAGGCGGACGAGAACAATTACCAGAGGGCGGTGGATACTTTCAGGACTCTCCGCGATTATCTAATAATGTCTGCAGAGTGGTATACGGCCTTCGATGACAGTCTGGACTACGTTGAATGTAATTACGCGAATTACATGGGTTTAAGTGAGTATGTCATGATAATGAACAATTACGCATACTTCCTTGAGCAGATCAATGATCTTAACGAATCTCTGATCGTTCTGAGGAAAGTAATGGATCTTGAACCATCCCGAATGGTAGCCCATCTCAACATAGCGGATGTTCTGTGGGGTTTTGATGAATTTGCCGAGGCAAAAGATCACTACGAAACCTATCTGGAGATGATGACCGATCGGGAATTGACACATCAGATTCCACTTCGCGTGAATGAAAGAATATCCACATTACCATCTGATCTGGTGTCCCTTTCGTGGGTAGTTGAAATCCCGGAAATGGCCATTGGCCAGTGGATTGAATACGGTGCCAATAACCTGAGCGAGACACTCACAATTTCAGTAGTAAGCAGTGAGACCAACCAGGGAACCGAGTGTTACTGGATACAGATCAGCGTTACGGATTTCGTAGGACAGATACTTGTCGATCCTGAAAGCATGAAAACTGCCATGGAGAGTTACGAACAGCAGCTCGGCGCCTTCGTAGCGGATCCTGAAGCATACATACGTAATAACATGCACGATACAAGTAGCACATCAAATCTTTTCTTCAACGAAGAAAGCATGTATATAGTTTTCAAATTCATAAGTGCTGTCAGAATGATCAAGTTCGAGCAGCAGGGACAACTTATGGCCATCGACTTTGCAGGTGTGCCTGAATTCCTTGAGGAAATAATGAGCGATTCCTTATTCAAGAAACAGTTACAACAAACCTTAACCCAGAGCTTCAACGCCGAGGGGGGACAGGAAGGCCTCGATACAATCATAGCTGAGCTTGAGAACATGCAGTTCTCTATGATCGAGACCGATGTGGATGTTGCCGGTACAAGTATTAGTAGCGTGGAATTCTCCATAGTGCATCCTGAAGTCAAAGTTGAAGTTGTTCTCTCATCAGAGCTTCCCCTTATTCCCTTTGCGTACGGTGGATTTGCCGGACCCGGAGGAACGAGCTTCATAGAGGTAAGAGGATATGGTTTCAGCGGTACCGAGAACCTTCTTCCCGGTGAACCCGCACAGATCATTCAGGGTATGATGATACTTCAGGGAATGCGGTAGCAGATGGTGCAGGTCCATTTTCCTATAATTTTGTGAGGAGATTGATATCATGAAGAGCATTATATTAAGAAATAGTGTGGATATGAGCCATAACCTTGGTGCGAATGTACTGCAAGTTCTTGTTATTATCATAGCTGCATCGATGGCTACTGCCGGCTCGGGTAGTATTGTATTGAATCTGGATGCAGGAGAATACGAAATAGTGCAGGAACCAGAAGGACAGCGGATCGAGGTGGATGGCTTCGGCCAACTTATGGATCCCGGCAAACCTCTTTTGCCTATGAAGAGGTTCCAGATTCTGCTTCCCCCGGGTGCCAGAGCAGTTTCTGTAGATGTGATTAGTTCAAGTGCCAATGAGTTACCAATGTTTTACGATATTCAACCATTCGCGGGATTTCTTCCTCTTCCGGGCTCACCGTATCTTGAAGAAGAGCTGGCCAGGCTTGATGAGGAATGGCAGGCTAACTATGAAGCAACATTCCTCAGCGATCAGCCTTATCCCGACAGGATTGCCTGGCTTTCCGGAGCCGGTACTCTTCGCAAATACTCCTATGTATCAATAGCTTTCTGCCCGATCACCTATCATCCGATTTCCAGGCGGCTTGTTTACCACGACCGTGTTGATGTGGCCATTAACTACACGCTACCTGCCGTCGGAAGTGCTGAGGAAGAGCATATCGAGCAACTGCTTGCAGACTGTGTTGCCGATGAAAGAGCAGAGCAGCTTTTTCTTAACTACTACGAATTTGCAGGAGAATACATTTCCAGTGAGGTCGAAACATCGTCTGATGATCTGTACGATTACGTTATCATAACCACCAGTGATCTAACCGGTTCTGTTACATCATCCACTTTTCCCGCATGGAAGACGGCACTCGGGTACAGTCTTAAAACCGTTCTTATAACCGACACAGAGATTGCAGATCAGCCGGGTGTCGATCTCGAAGAGCAGATCAGAAACTTCCTCAGGGAGTATTACGGGCCATGGGGAATTGAGTATGTCCTTTTTGTGGGTGACTACGCCACAGTCCCGATGCGTATATGCTATCCTGACTCGTCTTTCCACGTATATGATCCGTCTGATCCCGGTCTTTTCGCGCCCGGTACGCCCACCGATCAATACTACGCCGACCTGTCATACCCGGATTCGGAATCCTGGGATCTGGACGGAGACGGTTATCTCGGCGAATACAACCAGGATCTTCCCGACTTTCTTCCGGAGGTCTATGTGGGAAGGATTCCGGTTAATGACACCAATCGTATCACATATACCCTCAACAAATCTGTTACCTTTGAGCAGGACAACGGGAGCTGGAAAAAGAATGTTCTTCATCCGACCAGCATTCTGTTTTTTGAGAACCAGGATTTCAGCGGGTATCCGTTTATAGACGGAGCTTCAGTGATAGACTCCATCGAAACCGGTCTTATGGACGGCTGGAGTATCACGCACATGAGTGAGCAGTACGGTCTTGTTACGTCTCTGTTCGATTGGCCCGCTGTGAGTGAAGGTGTGTTCTCAGGTCATTGGCGCAACGGTCAGCATGCGATGGTCAACTGGTCAGGGCACGGCTGGTCCCACGATGTCTGCCGGACGGTCTGGGAATGGGATGATGGTGATGGTGTTCCCGAAAGGGCTAATGGTGAGTTAGTTAATATCTCGCTGATCAACGTATTAACCAATCTGGATGATGATCATCCCTCGGTAGTATTCGCAATCTCGTGCAATGTGGGCTATCCAGAACCAAACGCATGGGGGAATCTGGGCATTCATCTTGCAACGAAACCTGGCTGGGGTGCAGCTGTAGGTATGGTGAGTGCTTCGAGACCATCAGCTATCTCCCTTGATTGGAGTAATTACCCCGGTGGAGCGGAGCAGATATGTTTCGACTTCAACCGTTACCTTATCAGCAAAGGTGAGCATGTGGGAGTTGCCCTGTATGACGGCAAGTACGATGCTACAAGCGTTTACGGCTGGGCTAGTCTTTGGGAGTACGCTAATTTATACAACGTCAACCTTTATGGTGATCCATCTCTTGCGGTTGCCGGTTACCCGACCGGTATTGAGGATTATCAGACAGGTCCGGGAATTATGATTCCATCTCTTCTCCCTGCCTGTCCCAACCCGTTCACATCATTGACTGCATTGCGTCTTACGCTGCCAGCCTCCGGAATGGTTCTTGCTGTGGTGTACGATATCAGCGGCAGGCAGGTTGCCTCACTGGCAAACTGCATGTGCGAGGCGGGAGATCTCCTACTGTCCTGGGACGGCAGGGATAGCTGTGGAGAGTTGCTTGGTCACGGCCTTTATTTCGCAGTTGTCTCTGTGGGCGACCAGCAGCTTGTAAGGAGAATGGTACTTGTAAGATAGTTTCCAATTGCGCTGTTTTCTGCTGTTTCTACGGCATTGTCGATTACGGCATGATGCCAGATCTTGTTACACTGCGTCAGGAGCCAGCTTATTCAATGTTATTTTGGATACGCTGATTCGGGCTAGAAAACAATTCTGTCCACAGAGATACCGTAACGGGATATTATCTCACCGTTGACAGCGATGGATTTTCCCCTGTCCATGACGATGATGTTGCCCAGGTTGGTGGTCAGCTTAAGGAACGGGTCTGTGCCGTCGTCAACCATTTCGACGAACTGGGAGAAGCTTCTTACCATGGTGCCGTCCACAGTTTCAATTATCTCGTTCTGAATGCTTTCATAGCCGGTGTTTACTTCAGCAGGGAGCATGAAGGTGAGAATGACTATCTCCTCACGGTCTTCAGTTAACCAATTGTCGAATAACAAGGGATAGCTGAAGTAATCAACGGTGTGCTGGCGCCAGTCCCTGCCCCACGATTCCAGATAATTGAGCGTAAGGGGCATGAAAACAGCCCCCCCGAAGATGAAGTACTCCGGCGGAGTATCGTATATCTTGTAGGATACCACAGTAAGATCGTGAAATGTGGTGCTGAGTAATATTTCGACCGTCTGCGGGACACCTTCTCTGACTATCTCGAGGGGAATGATCTCGCCTATCTGACGTCGGTTCACCATATAGTCCAGCCTGGTACGACTGCCTGATATTAATTCAACAGTGCCGTCCCCTGCGATGGATCTGCAGTCTATCTTCATTATCACATCACCCGGTTCCAGTACCTCTGCTGCCGGAGAGCCATAGGCCGTTTGGGTAACCATCACGCCGGTCTGTTCCTCTTCAATACCGAACCTTTCGGAGAAAGCCTCGTTACGAATGGTCTGGTAGCTGAATCCGGCTGAGGGAAATCCGTCGTAGTTCCCGTCCTCCATGTCCTCAAAGAAGTGCTTGATCACAGGAACCGGTATCACATAGCCTATGTTGTCTGCCTGTGTCATTGTTTGCATGGCAACACCTATGATCTTGTTGTCGATGATGGCAGGCCCGCCGCTGTTCCCGGGATTGATAGCTGCATCAAGCTGCACGGTAAGCAGAGAAAGATCGCTGTGAACGTAGCGGGAACTCTCGATCCTTGAAATAACTCCCTGAGTGGTACTGAGGGCATCTCCGCCCATAGGGTAGCCGTATACCGTAACCTGTTCCCTGGGATGGGGAAGCTCCCCCAGTTCCAGAGGATCTATGCCCTGGAAGAAAGATTCATCATTCACCGTTATCAGCGCAAGGTCGGCATCGTGGGACACCGCTACCACAAATGCCTGATACTTTTTGGGGTCGCCCTCTTTCCGCACCTGAAGGTAGGTTTCATTGCTTACAATATGGGCGTTGGTAAGTATCATGTTCCCATCGACTACACAACCGGAGCCAAAACTTTCCCTGGGAGCGTCGGTGCTCCAGGGAATGTAGTAGTTGTAGGCAACACTGTTCGTGTAGATTTTAACCATCGCCTGATCTATATCGACGGCCAGGCCAACTGCGAAGAAAAGAAGTGCAAAAAGTATCGTCCAGAGTTTCATTGTAATCCTTACATCAGAGTTTCAACAAGTGTATTCAGTAATGGTTGTATTCTAATGAAAGGCTGATGTATCCACCATTTTCAGGCGATTTCCACCTCACCGAACTCTCCTTCGATATAGTGACGCTTGAACATACAAGCTGGGGTGCTATCAAGAGCAGTTTCTAAGTTAGTCTGAGAGAACCCGCAAAGAGGGAGGGGCATGACTCCTCCATCTTTGTAATACCAGGGGATACCTGCCATTACAGCCTGGAAACACAGTTACTCTCTCTGATGGGTTGCAACTATTCGAGTTCCTGCAAAAGAGCTTGTCCCTTCTCTATGCAGTTGATTATAAGATTCCTGTGCTGTCGGAGTCACGAATATCGAGAGGAAATATCATGCGTACAGGAATTTTACTGGTTTCAATCACGTTGTTAACTGTTGCTGTTACTGAGAGTGGTACGTGGGAACAGACCTACGGCACCGATCTACCGGAACAGGCTTTCTTTTCTTTGATCACCGAAGATGGAGGTATTCTGACCTGTGGGATATTCATAATAGACGTATCCTATTCTATTGTCTCATCGGATGGCCCCGGTGGAATTGACTGCATGCTCGTGAGGACCGACAGCAATAATGAAATTCTGTGGGAAAGGGATTATTTCTCCGGTCCGTGGGTGGATCTTGCAGTAGCCGGAGTAGAGACTGAAGATGGGTGTTTTGTGCTTGCCGGGGTTACAACGACGGTTGAGGAGGGACAGCAGAACTGGATATTCAAGGTTGACGATGAGGGACAGGTTGTCTGGGATAAATCTCCCGGTACCGATTACGATGACTGGACCTACGACATGATGGAAACAGGCGACGGTGGATTTTTACTCGCCGGATACGTTGATTCCCTAAATGGAAACGGTCCTGTAATAAGCCTTCTCAAAACTGACAGCCAGGGAAATGAACTCTGGAACCGACAGTATCCGGCAGCTGGCAGAGGTATGGCGGAGGCCGTAATGGAAACTTTTGGCGGAGATATTCTGATAACCGGATATGTTGAAACAGAGGCAAAAGGGAACGCTGTTCCATTTCTTCTCAGGACTGATGCCGGCGGGAATGAAATATGGCTGGAAACAATTACCGGACAGCAGGGAAACTGCTACCCGCTTGATCTGACCTTGATGAATAACGGGAATATCATCATCGCAGGATACACAGAGAGCGCAAATGGAGACTGCGACATCTGGGTAGGGGAAATGACCACTGATGGCGAACTGGTACGCCAGGAAACATTCGGTGGAAGGATGGATGATATGGCGTTTTCTACGGCTCCATGTCCCCTGGGCTGCGTAATAGCCGGCATTACTTCATCAGAAGGTGCCGGCATGGATGATATCTGGCTCCTCTGCATTGATGATTCCGGGAAAGAGGTATGGTCAGTAACCCATGGAGGTGTCGGCAATGAAGGGGCTGAGGATATAATCCCAGCTCCCGGAGGGGGATTTATCGTCTCAGGATTCACTTCGTCGTGGGGAGCCGGTTATACTGATATCTGGGTTCTTAAAGTGGATGAAGAGGGACGTATGAATTAGACCACAGATCTCACCAGTTTGACAGCAACGGCAATGAAGATAATTGTTCACGTAGTGTATATGTTTTGTTTACAGGAGGAGGAAGAGACTATGAAGTTACTCATTCTACTGGCACTGGTCCCTGCGGCGTTTGGAGCCGGTGTCGTCCTCACCATCGACGCTCCGGATACCGGTATATCCGGGCTGGCGTACGGATCAGGCAGCTTGTGGGCAGTCGATGGCACGACCTCCTTGGTTTACGAGCTGGATCCTTCCAACGGTTCCATCTTAAGCTCCTTCTACTTCAATTACGGTATCCCCAGCGGTATGACCATCAGCGGAAGCACACTGCATATACTCCGCTCCGATGCCGGCACCTACTACGGCTACGTTTACAAATACTCCACCACAGGATCTTACCAGGGATTGTACGACTCTACCTGTTGAGGAAGCGCACTTTACCAGTCGGTGACTGGTATCGCTTCCAACGGTACTTACACTTACGTTCTCGGGTACGGCTATTATGGAGATCCCCTGATTGAGTACTTCAACAGCTCCGGTTACGTGCAGGCGTACCCTTACATGGAGGATCTGCCAACACTTCCCATACATTACGACATAGGCTATGAAGGCGGTGACGGTACAGGTGATATCTGGGTGGCAACGGATGCCGCCGACAGTCCTATCAAGGCTTACGACACCAGCAATATGCTGGTAGGCTACATTCCGGAGGCCGATCTGCCTTCAGGTACCCAACCCAGGGGTCTTTGTTTCGACACCGATGGCTACCTCTGGGTAAGCGATGATAACGCTGAAAAGATTTACAAGATCGACTTCACAACCGGTATCGGCGAAGAAAGCGTCTTGTCCTTTGAACAGGCAGGTCTCACAGTTTCAGCCAATCCTTTCTCAGGCTCTGTCACCATATCGGTGATTGGTGCTTTGGAACCGGTTAATCTGGCTATCTACGACCTGTCAGGCTGTACCATCCTCAGAACGGAGCTGGCGGTTTCCGCCTCCTTCACCTGGGACGGGAGGACTGCTTCTGGTGAAACCGCACCCACCGGCACCTACATGATCCGCGCCACCAACCCGGCCGGCCAGGTGATGAGAATGCTGATTACAAGACTCTAGCCCTCATTACTTTGAAAAAGGCCCGGCGGTTGTATGACTGTCCGGGCCATTCAGTATACCGATGAAGAGCTTCAATCCAGCCCGGTACCCAGTACTCTCCTGGCGGAGGAGTACCTGCGGGAGTAGTTCGAATGGCTCAGGGGAGTTATCACCACACCCCGGTCAAGGTATGAAGAACAGTGTATGAATTCCCCATCCCCAAGGTATATGCCTGTGTGCTTCGGATTGTTGAATATCAGCAGATCTCCCGGCTGAAGATCTTCCCGGTCAACCGCAATTCCAAGCGTCTCCATATCACTGACGATTCGTGGCAGGGGAATACCGTTGTCATTGAATACCCTCCAGGCCAGACCGCTGCAATCGAACCCGTTGCCGTCCGTGCCGCCGTATACGTAGGGTACACCAAGATAGGAGACGGCATCATTCAGAATGCTCTCAACAACTGAAGAGGATTCTTCCCCCGGGCACGGTGTGTCTCCTTCCTCATCAAGTACGGGCAGTACGTTTTCATCCATCAACAGCGTGGTGTCATTGAGCACGAGTTCAAGGTACGCCATAGACCAGTTGCCCTCGTGTCTTCCTATTCCGTGCATGAAAAGAGGGAAATGCACAAAGTCGATCTTTTCACCATTGATAAGGGCGGAATATTTTCCGTCTATCAAAACGGCGAATGGGAAGTGTGTATCCGGAAGATTGTACCGTTGAATCAAATCCGCTGTGGCTGAATCCGTAATTAGATAGTATGTGATCTCATAGTCATCTGCGAACTGCTCCAGTACTGAATTCGTCTGCTCCAGTGTCTCAAGTGATGGAGGCATGTTCTTATGGAATACCTCTATGGTACTGATGTAAGCCACCCCGGATGATACCGCCGAAACCGTCAGAACAACAAGAATGGTTAAAACTACGGGCAGCTTATTCATCCTGTTTTCCCTTTCAGAAAGATAGGGGTGACCCCAAATGCTAATAATGCTAAGATTTGAGGTCCGACCCCAAATGCTTATTTGTCTCGTAGAGAAGTATGGACGCGCTGACGGCGGCATTGAGGGATTCCACTCCCTCGACCATAGGTATTGCTACTGTCCAACTGAGATGCTTCTTTATTTCTTCCGAGATCCCATGAGCCTCCGAACCAATTACCAGGCCTAAACTCCTGTCACTTTTTTGAAGCCGTTCGATATCTCCACCCGAAGCGGAAGCGCCGATGAATTCCATTACATGTAAATCACTCTGCAT